>JAAYEX010000022.1 GCA_012728535.1 Clostridiaceae bacterium
CCATAAATGACTTCACGCTTCACGGGTTTCCCTTCAGGACTGCTGATCGACAGATAGTTGCTGGCAGCCCTTCCTGAAAATGACGGCATGAAAGAAAAGAATAAAGCCATTGTCAGCAAGATAGCTGTAACACGGATTGCTTTTCCGATGCGCTTTTTGTTCGTATTCTTGATTGTTTTCTTAACTCTGTTCATTGTGAGTCAACTCCTGTGTATCATTTCTATGTATAAGACGATCAGGCATAAAGTTTGCCCTCATCGTAGTTTTTTCAACAAAGCGGTCAAAAATTCTCAACAAATTCGGCAAGAGGAATATGACCATGAATAAGGACAGCAGGGCGCCTCGTCCCAGGACCAGACCTAATTCACTGACAACAGTTATAGATGAGACTGCTGCCAATACAAATCCGGCTGCTGCCAGAATAAATGCCGGTGCCATCAGTGAAGCCGCTGTGTCTGTAATCGATTTTCGCGAAGCTTCTTTTCTTCCCATAATTTGTCGATTGTCCATATAGTGTTGGGTAAGCAATATTCCATAGTCGACAGTAGCGCCCAGCTGTACCGTGCTGACAATAAGATATCCGATATAGTTTAAATCCGTGCCGTTAAAATAGGGAATGGCCAGATTGATCCAGATAGAAATCTCTATGGTCAGAACCAGCAAAATGGGCAAAGACAAGGAGCGGAAAGCAATAGCTATTACTACAGCCACAGCTAGGATAGCCAGGCCGTTAACAATTAGATTATCTTCCTTAATCGTATCCCTCATGTCGGTCATGATGAAGTTTTCACCTACAAGATGAACTTCCTCGCCTTCATTATAAATCTCTTCACTCAGCTCTCGGATGTGTTCCGCCAGCGCGAAGGTCTCGGGGCTTTCTGCAGGTGAATTGGAAACAACGATCATGCGGCTATAGTCATCGGTTAAGAGCTGACTCGTCAATTCCTCAGAAATAATATCAGGAGGTATGGCGGCACTGCTCATACTTATAAAGCTGGTCACCGACTTGATTTCAGGCAGCTCTTCCAGCTTCTCAATAAAAACCTCTTCTTTCGCCGGCTTATCCCTGGGAACGAGCATGGCCATTTGCATATTGTTGCCGAATTTATCATTCACTATTTCTATATCTCTGGCAGCACGTGATCCTTCACCATAGCCACCCATGCCATAGAGGAAATTATTAGCTCGCTGCCCTAAAAAGACAGGAACAATAATCAGTGCGACGATAATCAGGATAGGAATCGCCAGTTTCGTTACAACCTTGGCCAGCCCTTTGAAAGAAGGTAAAAGTGACCTGTGTGTTGTCTTTTCGATAATCCTGTCTGTCAGCATGATCAGGGCAGGCAAGAGTGCAAATACCGTAATCAGACTGAAGACAATACCTTTGGCTAAAACCAGGCCCATGTCAGGCCCAAGCTTGAAGCGCATGAAAACCAGAGCCAGAAAACCGAATAATGTCGTTGCTGCAGAAGATGATACAGGCTGAAAGCTTTTCTTCATTGATTTTTTAACGGCAACATCCAGGGGATCGCCTTCAGCTTTGTATTCATTAGTGCGGTGCAAAAAGAAGATGGCATAATCCATCGTCACGGCCAGCTGCAGTATAGCTGCCACAGATTGGGTTATGAAGGAAACCTCTGAAAAGATGATATTTGTCCCCAGATTGAGCAAGACACCCACGAAAATCACCAGCATGAACAAAATGGGTTCAAGCCAGGAATTGGTAGCAATAATCAGGATAACAAGAGCTATCGGCACTGCAAAAAGCATGATTCTTGTTACTTCTGACTGAGTTGCCAGCTGAGCTTCCGCCAGCTCGACAATCTGTCCACGAATGGCCCCGTCTTCTCCGGCTGCTTCTCTGAGACTAACTAAAGATTCAGCAGCATTATCTTTGTCAGCAGTAACCTGATACAAAGCGACCGAGTCCTTATAAAAGCTCTCAACTGTTGCCTGATCCTGCAGGTCTAAGGGAACCGCAAGATCCAGCTGATCATCCAGCCACAGGACCCCACTTACAGAATCAAGGTCCAACAATTTCTCCTTGAAAGCAAGGGCTTCTGATACCGTCATGTTCGGCATGGCTACCTCTACATTTGGTAGAGCCTCACCGAATTCCTCCTGCATCTTTTCCAACGCTACTGTTGAATCAGCCTCTTCCGGAATATAGGAAGAAAGGTCGAAGTTGGTTTTCACGCCGGTTGACAGAAAAATAGATACTGCTACCATAAGGGCAAAAATAATTGTCACCAGTTTGTGGTGTTTGACAATGCCATTAATGATCTTGTCACCTAACATCTAATCCTCCATTTGTTTTGCGGTTATCGAAAGTAATAGACTAATTTGCTTATGCAAACCAGTATATATAGTCATTATTTTGATTGCCATGCACAATATATCGATAAGTGTCGATTATTCGACACTTATCGATATTAATGTTCGGATTATGCTAAAATGTTCGTAATTATTTTGAATTTGGAGGAAAGATCATGGCTAAAAAAACGAAAGACTCTCATGCTGATCCTGACTTCATCATCTCCTTTGTAGCCAGTCCTGAAAAAGGCGACCGCCGCAGCCGGCGCACTGATATGCTCCTGCAAGAAAGTTTGGTAGACCTGCTTCAGAAAAAAAACTTGCGTGACATTACTGTGAGTGAACTGACAGAACATGCGGACTTAAGCAGAACCACCTTTTATTTGCATTATGACAATATCGACCAGCTTTATAATCAACTGGAAGAGAATCTTTACCGGCAGTTTGTCAAAATACTGTCTGTCAGCACCGACAATTCTCACCCCATCCAGCATGTCGTAGCCACAGCGGACGGCCAACCGAAAATTCCGATCATAGCCACTGTCTGCCGCGCAATTGAAGGTAACCCCCTGCTGGCGGCAACAATTATTAACAACCCCAACGGCCAGCTTTTGCAGCGCATCTATACTGCAGGTTACGACAGTCTGATCGAAAACGTGCTTGATGTCTACCCGGACATAGCCAAATACAAAATAGATTACTACTACGCCTTCATCGTCCATGGGATAGTCGGCATGATTGAAACCTGGCTGTTGCGCAATCAGGAAGAAGACGTTGAGGAGATCATCGAACTCTTAACCGAATACACCTTGATGCATCTGCAGTACTTTGTTGAATGAATCAGCCTCGATAATTAATAAAAAGCTTTAAATTAATGTCTCTTGAACATCTTCTGCAAGGTCAGGATAATGTTAGAATTGTGAAGTGACGTAATTCATACATTCATGACTGAATTATCGTAGATCATAGTACACGCGAGGAGGCATACTTATGAAGAGGAGAACACTAGTCATCCTTGTCGCAGCGCTGGCCTCATTAGTCAGCATTCCTGTCGGAAATACAGATTTCCGCATTACTCCGGGCATCGTTGTCATGGTTGCAGGAATAAAGCTGTTCCGTTTTGACAAGGTTATCGGCTTCTCATTTTGGACCGGACTGGCAGTTTGTATGGCACGTATCGCCTATGCGGCTATCATAGGGATAAGCATCAGTCCGCTTTTAGTCGGATCTTACTTTCTAGAGATATTCTTTTATATCGGTTACGGCATAATTTATCATTTTGCAATTGCCAACATCCGTACCCGCTATCCGGTTCCTCTTGTGGTCTCCCTCGTTCTTTGTGACTTCGGTGGAAACTCTCTGGAATATCTGATGCGGTTCTTTTATGCCTCAGAGGTCTGGAGCGATACCTCCCTGCTGACTCTGTTACTGGCGGCCCTAACCCGCTCTGTTGTCATCATTCTTGTGGTTTGGCTTCTACAGCGTTTTGGACCAAAGTCAATCCGCACTGAGGAGGTAATCGCATCATGAACTTCACAGATATAGTCAAGGTCATCAGTGACTTCCTCTGGAACTATATTTTACTTTTTGCCCTGCTCGGTGTCGGTATTTTTCTGAGCTTTAAACTGAAATTCCCTCAGGTGACCAAACTCTGGGCTAGTGTTAAGAAATTGATTCAGGATATCCGGAATAAGGTGGAGGTAGCTGAGGGTTCCATGACTCCCCTTCAATCTCTGGCAACTGCAGTTGCAGCCCAGGTCGGCACAGGTAATATTGTCGGTGTAGCTACAGCTATAGCAGCCGGCGGTCCCGGAGCGGCTTTCTGGATGATTGTGTCAGCATTCTTCGGCATGTCAACCATATTTTCTGAAGCCGTCCTTGCTCAATTTTACCGCGAAAGCAAAGATGGCCAACTCGTTGGCGGACCCGCCTACTATATTAAAAACGGGCTGAAATCCAAAGCTTTGTCTGTCATTTTTGCAATACTTTGTATTGTCGCTTTAGGCATTGTCGGCGTCATGGTACAGTCCAACTCGATTGTCAGCTCTCTGAATGAGGCTGTCGGCTTGTCCAAACCATTTATTACCATCGGTTTAGCAGCCATAGTCGGTGTCATACTAATCGGTGGCATGCAACGGATCGCCAAATTTTCGGAAAAGGTCGTACCTGTGATGGCCTTCGCTTATATACTCGGCAGCATCGTGATTATTCTGATGAATCTAGGCAGCTTTCTGCCCACCTTAAAACTGATCTTTGTCGGAGCTTTCACACCCCAGGCGATTGGAGGCGGCGTCTTAGGTATTACTGTCCAGGAGGCTGCCCGTTTCGGTCTGGCCCGGGGACTCTTTTCTAACGAAGCCGGTATGGGCTCGACACCGCACTCTCACGCTGTTGCGCAAAACGATCATCCTGCAGACCAGGGCTTCATTGCCATGATTGGAGTCTTCATTTCAACTTTCCTGATTTGCATGTCCACAGTCATGGTTAACATGGTCTCAGGCAGTTACAATATGACAATCCCAGCCAGCGAAATGAGCAAGGATGCAACGCTCATGACCCAGCAGGGCTTCGTCAATGGCTTCGGCACCTTCGGCGGCATTTTCCTGTCCTTGTCCTTGTCTGCCTTTGCCCTGACAACAATAGTCGGTTGGTATTTCTTTGCTGAATCAAACGTAAAATTTCTGGCAGGTAATAAGAAGTTCCTGATCTCGGGATTCAAAGCTGTCGCGATAGCCTTTCTGGTAATCGGACCCCTGCTCGACCCCGACCTGATCTGGAATCTGGCTGACCTATTTATGGGAGCGATGGCGCTACCCAACATAATTGCACTCTTTGCCCTGTCCGGTATGTCCAAACGCATTTTAGACCACTATGACCAGTATAAAAAGACCGGCAAGTTAGTTCCTCTGGATAAGTGTGAAATTTCGAGGAAAACTGTTGAGATTTCAAATGAATAAATAAGGAATGTGGACAAATTTGGGAACAAAACCATCAAAGATAACGAATATATAAAAAAACAAAAGCCCTGTGATGCAGACACCGCAGGGCTTTTCGTTTGGAGCCTGAGGACGGATTCGAACCCCCGACCTGCTGATTACAAATCAGCTGCTCTGCCAACTGAGCTACTCAGGCATTTTGCCGTTAAATATTTTCAGCATTGCTAATCCTATCCGAGAATCAATTTCTTGTCAACTTGCCTGCGATTTTTTAAGTTGATAATTGTAAAAATTACTAGGAAAAATCAATTACCAACTCCCGCTCCAGTTTTCTCATATAGCTGAAGAAGGCAAAGATGAAGACCAGGGATACAAGATTGGTTGTGATGGTCATAGTCCACCAGATACCGTTAACTCCCAGAGACGTCGATGATAACCAGGCTGACATAGGAATCCGAGCTCCGATGAAAACTGTGGAAACAATCGCTGTAAAGCGTGTCTGCCCCAAAGCCGAAAATGCTGCTATGGTAATAATCTCCAATCCCAGTAATATCTGAGATGCAGACAGAATCTGTAAATAATCTTTTCCTCCGGCTATAGCTTCAGGCTCGGCCATAAACATAGCAGTGATATCTGCGGCAAAGAAATATAGGATAACCGTAGAAAAAATGCAGATTATGATCACTATCGCCGAAGCAGAACGGTAGCCTTGCTTCATCCTTTTCCCCTGCTCGGCGCCATAATTCTGCGACATGAAAGCACTTACTGCTGAACCGAAACCATCAGCGGTCAGCCAGGAAATCGACTCCACCTGAGAGCCAAAGCGCTGAACTGCAACGCTAAGGTCACCAAATCGCACAACCATACGTGACACTACAATCGTGACCGTGGAACGAATCAGTGACTGTAAACCTGCCGGAAGGCCGATACGAAGGATATCGCGCACCCTGCTCCAGATAATCGCTTTGGAGAAAAGCCGCAAATTACTAAAAATCTCATCTTTTTTTGCCACGACCAGCAAAATAATTAACACAAAAATCTGGGCAATGACAGTAGCTAGAGCGGCGCCGAACACGCCCATATTCATGGTGGTTATCATCAGGGGATCCAAAATCATATTTGCGACCAGCCCGACGGCATTTGCTATAAAGGGTGATTTGCTGTTACCCACCGTGGTCAGCAGGGAACTTAGAATTCTACCGCCAAAAGTAGCAAAAAGCCCAAAACTGCTTACCTGCAGATAAACTATAGAGTTGCTGTGAGTACCGGCTTCATTGAAATTGAAAATGGAAATGATCGGACCTGCGGCAAAAAAATAGACCAAAAAAAGAAGCAATGCTGCAAAATAGCCTAAACGCAATGACTCTCTTCCATAACAGCGAACCTCGTCAATCTTGCCCCGACCATAAGATTGGCCGCAATGGACCTGTCCGCCGATGCGCATAATGCTGAGTATTCCATCCGAAACCCACATAAGCAGGCCCCCGGTACCTACAGCGGCCACGGCCTGAGTGCCGAGCCTTCCGACCCAGAACATATCCGTCAGACTGTAAGCCAGACTGAGAAATGATCCCGCCATGATGGGAACTGCCAGCCTCACAATAGAAGATGTAACCGGCCCTTTTAATAAATCAACCTTTTTGCTGCGCACTTGACTCCTGACTGCACTTGTCGTGCAGAATCTCCTCATAGCATTCTACACGAATCCTGTAAAAGCGCCATTGCCATTATTCAGATACTTTCAGCCCCGATTATCAGCTTTAATCAATAATTTGCATAAGCTTGTCCCGGTTAGAATTCAAGCTGATTTTTCAACACTTAACGAGCAAAGAAGTGCACAAAGATGCCACTCTTATGTTATTCTTCTTTATATTGATGTTAAAGTATTTCGACTTAAAGCTCGCAGCGCACAGACAATTAAATCAAGTCTTGCTGCTGAGAGTTTTTTTGCGAAAAAGTTCGGAGGTAAGTAAGGATGCGATTTAAGTGGCCCAAGATTTTACAGGGCGTCCATCCCCGTCAAAACAAGAACACAGTCAACTCCGCTATTTCCAGGCTCAGAGGTTTTGATAGTGTATCCATCCCCTTAGATATGCAAATAGGCCCCGGTTGTGAATCCCTGGTAAAAAAGGGTGACCCGGTAGAGATCGGACAGAAAATCGGTGAACCTTTGGGAGACTGGAGCGTACCTGTTCATGCCAGCATTTCCGGAACTGTTAAATCAGTTAAGAGGGAAATACTAAGTGACGGCACTCATGTTGAATATGTCAACATTGAATCCGATGGCAAGGAAACAGTGTCTGCAGAAGTCAGCCCGCCTGAAGTTCATGACCGTGCCGGTTTTGTAGCTGCGGTACGGGCTTCAGGTCTGGTCGGATTGGGAGGCGCAGCCTTCCCTACGCATATTAAGATGCAGCCGCCTCCGGGAAAGACACTTGATACCTTGATTATCAATGCAGCAGAATGTGAACCATATATAACTTCCGACCACCGCATCTGCCTGGAATATCCGGAACAGATCATTAAAGGCATTATGTTGACCTGCCACTATTTGGATATTCCTACAGCCGTCATTGCGCTTGAAGACAATAAGCGGGATCTCGTCAGTGTCCTGCAGGCAGAAATAGACAAGGTCAAAGGCGCACCCGACTATCCAGCGCAGGGCATCTCCCTCAGAGTATTGCCGACCCAGTACCCGACAGGGGCAGAGAAAGTTCTGATCCGTCTGGTTAACGATCGTATTGTGCCTGAAGGCGGTTTGCCTGCTGACGTCGGTGTACTTGTACAAAACGTCGGAACCATCCGCTATATCGCTGAATATTTTGAGACCGGCATGCCCCTGGTGACTAAAATCGTCACTATCGACGGCTCAGCAGTCAGTAGTCCTGCCAACCTCGAAGTTCCTATCGGTGCAGCCATTGTCGAAGTGGTTGAAAAAAGCGGAGGCTGCAAGATCGAAGCAGCTAAAGTCATCATGGGCGGACCGATGATGGGTGTCGCTATTGACGACTTAAGCCGGCCCATTCTCAAACACAACAACGCTATCCTCATGTTGGATGAAAAAGATGCCGCCTTGCCGAAAGAGATCGCCTGCATTCAATGCGGTCGCTGCACCAGAGCGTGTCCCATGCTTCTGATGCCGACGACTCTTGATATGGCTGCCCGCATCCAGGATTGCGAAAAACTGAATAGATACCATGTTATGAACTGTATCGAATGTGGCTGCTGCACTTACGTCTGTCCTTCGAAACGTTACTTGCTGCAAAACATAAGAATCGGCAAGACAATCGTCAGACAAACAGGCAAAAGCTAGACCCAAAGCTTAACTATTAAGGAGACAATAGATAAATGTTACGTGTATCATCATCACCTCATATCAGAGATAACTCTTCTACACAGCGCATTATGCTTGATGTAGTTTTGGCACTGATACCCATGGTGATTGCCTCAGTCTTTATTTTCGGCTGGCGGTCATTGCTGATCTATGTTGTAAGTGTCGCCGCTTCTGTCGTTTTTGAAGCTCTGTCACGCATTGTCATGAAGAGAGAACAGACAATTAACGACCTTTCCGCTATCGTAACCGGCTTACTGCTGGCAGCAGGGCTCCCGGCCAACTATCCGATTTGGATGGTTGTCATCGGCGCCTTTATCGCTATCGTTTTTGTCAAACAATTATTCGGCGGCCTGGGCAGCAATTTCGCCAACCCGGCAGTTACTGCCCGTATAGTGCTGGCAGTTTCTTTCGCTACAGAAACCAGCAGTTTTTCAGTCCTACCCCAATATGCACCACAGTCAGCTCTAACAGCCGGTGCCTCTCAGCTTGATCTAGTGACAAGTGCTACTCCCCTGGGAATGTCTGCGGCAGAAGTTCCTTCTACTTTAGATCTTTTCCTGGGAAGACATGCCGGCAGTATCGGAGAGGTTAGTATTATCGCTTTGCTGATCGGAGCTGTTTATCTGGTTGCCCGGGGTGTAATTGACCTCTGGATCCCGCTGGTATATATGGGAACAACTGTCGGCTTAATCACCCTGGTCGGAGGCGATCCCCTCTTCCACCTGCTCACAGGTGCTTTGGTGCTGGCAGCCTTTTTTATGATGACAGATTACGTTACCTCGCCGACAACTGTTGTCGGAAAGGTGGTTTTCGCCATTGGCGGTGCTCTGCTTACCTTCCTCCTGAGGATGTACAGCAGTATGCCGGAAGGCGTATCATACTCAATTCTTCTGATGAATATTCTCAACCCGCATATTGAACGTTGGACGGCACATAAAACGATTGGAGGCAACTATGGCAAAAAACGCAGACAAGTCTCATAATACTGCCGGCGAAGACAAGACGAGATTTATCGAGCGCGGCTTCATGCCGGCAATCATACTGACATTAATCGCGGTTGTCAGCATCGCCTTGCTTGCCCTCACCGAATACATTACAGCAGATGCCAGAGCCTATCAGCAACAGTACATGGCGGATGCCAACAAGCGGACTATCTTTGTTGATGCCGACAGTTTCCACGCTGAAGAATTAGAAAATGCCGGTGCTTCACTTGAAGGCGGCAATTCTGTCGATTTGTCCGTAGATGGCAGTGTTATCCGTGAGGTGTTTATTGCTGAAAGAGACGGTAAACAAATCGGCATTCTTATCACTGCCAAACCGATCGGTTACGGTGGAGCACTTACTATCATGCTGGGTTACGACCTGGAAGGTAATATGATCGGCCTGACCATAGATGCTTCAACCCAGACAGCCGGTCTGGGAACTAAAGTGGGTGAGGCTGATTTCCTGCAACAACTTAGCGGCTTCAATGCAAGTGACACAGTGTCAGCTGACAGCAGTGCCAGCTTCCAGGTTGACAGCGTCAGCGGAGCTACGATCTCGGCTAATGCGACTTTTAAAGGTATCAATGCTGCCAACGAAGCCGCTGAACAGATCCTGGGCTTGAGATAGGAGGATAATGTGGCAAAGAATAAAAAATCACTTTCTTATGAGTTGATTAAGGGAATCGTAAAAGAAAATCCTCTCTTCGTTCTTGTTCTGGGAACCTGCCCGGCTTTGGCAGTAACTACTTCCGCTTTTAACGGACTGGGCATGGGAATCGCATTCACCTTCGTTCTGATTATGTCTAATGTCGTGATTTCAGCCTTGCGAAAAGTAATCCCAGACAGTGTGCGTATACCGGCATATATTACTATTATTGCATCCTTGGTTACTATCGTTGAGTTTCTCCTTAAAGCATATACACCCGAACTCGATCAGAGTCTGGGAATCTTCATACCCTTGATTACGGTAAACTGCATCATTCTGGGACGGGCGGAAGCTTTTGCCAACCGCAACGGGCTCATGGCTTCAATAATGGATGCAATAGGAATGGGCCTGGGCTTCACCCTTGCTTTGTTGCTCATGGGCGGCCTGCGGGAAGTTTTCGGCTTCGGCACCTTCTTTGGAATTAACATGCCCTGGATCAGCGAAGGCGGCTTACGCCCTATCGGCATCTTTGCTTTGCCGGCAGGCGGTTTTGCAATCTACGGTGTTCTGGTAGCCCTGTTCAACAAAATGAATCATAGCTGGTACTCACGCAAGCCTGATGACACTATGGACCGCAGAAACTACCCCGGCAGTATCAGCGCACGTACAGATGCTCCTTTCGTTTCCGCCGAAGCAGCCAGTACAGGCACTGAATCTATCGCCATATCCAAAGGCAGCGTACCGGAAAGCATGACCGAAACCGGTGAGCGCAGCATCTGTCCCGGCGAGAGAGACTAAGGAGGGTTTAACATGCAAGATATGTTCAAGATACTATTTAGTGTCATCCTGATTGACAACCTGGTTCTGTCCCGTTTCCTAGGTGTATGCTCTTTCTTAGGCCTGACCAAGGACCTGAAAAACTCAATGGGAATGAGCGTGGCGGTAATTTTCGTCATGCTGGTTTCAACTGCCGTCACCTACCCTATCTATTATTATCTGCTTGATCCGTCCGGTCTGGGCTATCTGCAGACGGTAATTTTCATTCTTGTTATCGCAGCTACAGTACAGGTCCTGGAAGCAATCATTCGCAAGGCCATGCCCCCACTATATGATGCTATGGGAATATTCCTGCCGCTGATCACGACCAACTGCGCCATTTTGGGTGTAATGCTGATCAATATTCAGGAAACATATTCTTTCGTTAACGCAATCATGAGTTCCCTGGGTGCCGGCCTGGGTTATACTCTGGCAATGTTCCTGTTCGTTGGTGTACGGGAAAAGATGGAAACATCGGATATCCCTGAATCTTTCAAAGGACTTCCGTCGGCGTTGATGGCTGCATCAATAGTGTCCGTAGCCTTCATGGGTTTTAGCGGCGTGATTGAAAATCTGTTCTCCTGATCAAGCGTTAGATTCGCCCGGGAGTAAGGAGTAAATATGGAATTAGTGATTCTTCAAACGAGTAATATACTGCTACCGGCTTTAATCGGCGGCGGCACTGCTCTACTGCTTGGAATAGTAATTATATTGGTATTTCGTTTCTTCTCAGTAAAAGAAGATCCTCTAGTAGAGGAACTTAATGAAGTTCTGCCCGGTGTTAACTGTGGCGGCTGCGGCTATTCCGGCTGTCTTGCGTATGCTGTTGCTCTGGCCTCCGGTGAAGACGGAAATACATCAAAATGTACGGCCGGCGGCGTTGAAACTGCCGAAGCCATTGCTATAACTATGGGTACCGCCCCCCAGGCATACATACCCCAGGTTGCTCACGTTTTTTGTCAGGGCAGCGGTGAGTTTACAACGAAGCGGTATGAGTATACCGGCACGCCGAACTGTGCCTCTTCTACAGGGCTCTTTGGCGGTCCTAATTCCTGCACCTACGGCTGCCTGGGATTTGGTGATTGTTATGATGTCTGTGAATTTGATGCGATTTGGATCGATGACGGACTGGCACATGTCAATCATGAGAACTGTACCGCCTGTGGCAAGTGCGTTATCGCCTGCCCCAAGGATTTGATCAGCCTGATACCCAAGCACGAGCTGGCGACAGTAAACAGCTGCCTCAATCACTGGCCTGCTGCCGCCACACGCAAAAACTGCAAAATAGGCTGTATCTCCTGCCGCCTCTGTATCAAGGTCTGTCCCGTCGATGCCATCCACATGGATGACAATCTGGCAGTTATCGATCAGCAAATCTGCATCCACTGCGGTGAATGCGTTAAGGTCTGCCCCACTAACTCAATAAGTGAAGGTTTGCTGGCCGGCATGGAAGAGGAAAAAGCCAGGAGAGCTGCAGTCAAAGCAGAGAAAGAGGCCGAAGAAGCTGCAGCCAAAGCTGAAAAAGAAGCCAGTTGATTTTTCTTTAATAAAGCATTGAAGAGGGCTGCAAGGCCCTCTTTTTTTGATAAAAAAAAGACCGGCCTTCTGCAAAATCGAATTTGACCGGTCTGTAAGGTTCAGAGTTTTTCAGTAATCTTTTGAGAGCTTACGCACGACTTACTCTGCCGCTCTTAAGGCAGTTAGTACAAACGTTCATTCTCTTGGGTGTGCCGTCAACCATTACGCGCACTCTTTTTATGTTTGCGCGTTGACGATTCTTGGCACGGCGAGAAATCTGCGAACGTGTAATGCTGATCTTCCTACCAAAAAACATATCCTTCTGGCATACTTCACACTTGGCCATGCTTTTACCTCCTGTCACACCCCAAGGAACAAATCCCGGAGAAGTATTAGCGCTGAACGCGCAACAAAGATATTAGCACAGTCAGAAAGCATACGCAAGTACAAATCGCGAGTCATTGTAAGAAAGCTTTTAGGCGAATCGTCAGTGCTGTTTCTTCCTCTTTTTCTGCCCAAAGATGCTAGTCAGACATCTCTTCCAGCCTGCGGACCTCCATGATTCGTTCCGAAAGTTCCAGAGCTGTTCGAGAATCAAAGGAGATAATCTGCATAGTAGCTTTATTGTTCAAGCTCAGCAAAAATCTGTCCTCATTCAGAACCAGAGCCATCAGATCAAGGGTCTGATTATCCGACTTTTTGTGGAAAAAAACCAGATCTCCCGGTCGCAGGTACATGATGGCAGGCTGGGCAGAAGTGTCAGGTAAACTGATACTCTCACCTACCTGCATCAGTTGTTCAGGAGTGCCCGGCAAGTTCAGTCCATTGAGAAAAGCCGACAGACGCACTGCACCTGCAGTGGAAATACCACGCTTGGTCTGACCACCGGGAACATAGGCTGAATTTTCAAAGGCAACAACTGTGGAAATAAAACTTTGTCTGAAATCATCTGCCAAAGGCAGGTCGGCATCCGCTTCGAGCAGAAAAACACCCTGGGTGTTCATCCAGCCCAATTGCCCTTCAGGCAATTTCACACGAACAAGTCCGCTGTTATGATAATCAGCATAAAGTACCGTCCCCATCGGTGCTTCCATCAGTAAAGTGCCCCCTCTGGCATGTGACATGACGCGTTTAAAGGAATCTCTGACAATAACCTTCATTACAGCACCTTCCGGCGACAAGGACGATAGATCTGCTGTCAGGGCTGATCTCTCCACATAGGCATTAAGACCGTCGGCCAGCTGCACTCCTAGCCAATCCTTGCGTGATGTATCCGTGATTACTACTGATTCATTGAGCAGGAGTTCCGACACATGCGGAGAAGATTTGTCCGCTTTGGCAAAAACAAAAGCGGAACTAGTTTTCATGACCGCGATATCCCCGACCCCTGCAGGATCTTGCCCGGTCTCAGTCGGAAGCGGGGCTGTGGTCTCCGCCGGCAGCTCCGATCCCCTATCGGCCAGCAAGGCAGGTAAAAGCACAAAAACAGCCAGCAGCAGCAGAATAATAATAATCAGCGGGATCAGCCATGGTGGCAATATCTTTTTCTTAGGTGTTATGTAAAGATTTTTCGGAACATGCGGGCTCTGACCCTTGCTCACGAAAATATCTTCCTTGGCAACAGGTCTGTTCTTGATCGAAATCTTTTTCTTTTTGTTCTTGGGATCAGTTTTATTCATTATTCATTAACCCGGCTTCCGCCACAGGCTCTGATTTAGCTGTATTTAAAACACAGACAGCTACTGCATATTCTTTTTCGTGAGAAATGCTGAGAGCAATATCGTACACACCCAGTTCCTTATACCTGGTACGTGCAGCTCCATGAAGATGCAATTCCGGCTCCCCCGATCCGCGGCTGAGTATCTCCAGATCCTTAAGGCTGATGCCTTCACTCCAGAAACCGGTGCCCAGTGCCTTGGAAACCGCTTCCTTGGCAGAAAAACGGCCCGCCAGCCGCTGCATCGACATATCACATATGCTTAGCTCGGCAGGGGTAAAAACGCGTTCCAGGAAGCGCTGGCCGCCACGGTCAACTGCCCGCTCTATACGTTCTATTCGGATAATATCTATACCGCAGCGCATTTGCTCTGTTTCTCCCACAAGTTAATCGTATTACTGGCCCTGATGACGCAGTTTGAGACGAATATCGCCATCCGGAAAACGGTAAAATATATAATTACCCATAAGCCGGCTATAGGTGCGCTTATCATAGGTCGCAAGCAAATCCGCGTCACTTAGGTTGGTAGCAATAATGCTGTGCAGGGACTTGTGCAGACGCGTATCCAGTAAAGTGAGGAAATCAGAAGTGTTGGACTCCACCGTCCAGCTGGCACTGATTTCACTGCCCAGGTCATCGAGTAAAAGCAGGTCGACCGACATGAGTGCATCCGTCAGCAGCTCCATCTCTTCATACTGTCCGCGGTCAGGGTTATAGGACTGACGCAGTTTAGTCATTGTCTTCATCCACTCAAACAATATCGGTGATGTCACATAGAGTACGGAGTATCCCTGATCCTGAACTTCCCGTCCGATCGATTGCATAAGGAAGGTTTTGCCGGTTCCTGTCTGACCGGAAAAAAGCAGATTTTGGTCCTGAACCTGAGAAAAATAGCGCGTATAAAACACCGTTACCTCTCTAAGTTCACGCATGCGCTCCCGCGCTGACTGCTGTCCTCCTTCTGACTGATCTGAAAAAAGGTTCAGATTAAAATTGGCAAACCTGGCCCCTTCCTGAAAGGGTATCGGTAAATATTTCGACATTTCTTTATGAAAAAGTCGCCTGCGGCAGGGACACCATTCACCTGATGTCAAACTGCCGGAGTCATTGCAAATCGAACAGAAATACTGAGGACTGTCGTAGTCAGCACTAATTCCTTTTGCTGCAAGAAAATCTTCACGTTCGCGGATAGAAATCTTCAGGCACTGGTCATCACAATCATCTCCCAGAAAGCGGTACAATCCGGAAATTCCGGCCTGCTGAATTTTTCGATCCATTAGCTCAAGCTCAGGATATTGATTATACATCTGAGCTCGCTTAAGCTCGCCCAGCTTCTCCGCCTGTTCGCGGCGCCGAGAATATATCGCTGCCAGATCTCTATTGATTCTTTGCTCCAAACGCGACATTAATCTATTCCTCATCCACTGCAGAATCAGTTGTCTTCAGACGAGGTCTGGGAATGCGCCGGGCCAGATCCTGACTGATCTGCTCAACTTCCGTTACACTCTCTTCACTCATCGTGAAATCCCCGCTTAACTTCTGCTCAGTCTTGCGTTTTGCAGCCCGCCTCTGCTGATACTTCTCCTCATACTCGTGAATCTCTTCCACCGTTTGCAGGCCTTGGGCATGCCATTCACTCAAAATCGAATCCAGGTATTTAACACTGGGGTTGCTGGCACCGATCAGTTTCTGCAAAGCTACTTCCACAATGGCATCGGAATAACCGTATTCATCCATCCAATTGGCTATCAGTCTGTTGTCCGGCTCGGACAAACGCCTTCTCAGGTTTTTCGCCACAAGTGCCTGCAACTGCTTTTTTTCTAAAAATCGTTCGTAATAAACACTCAGCTGGTCATAAGTTTTAATACCCGCCTGTGACCAGTCCTCAGCTATGCGCCTGATATAAGCGGTTGTGCGCAGGGCATTTGCATTGGCAGCCTCCTGAAAGAGTGAGTACATGACTGCAGGCTCGAAGCCATGATGGTCAAACCAATAATCAATCAGCTCATACCAGGTGTAGGTCATGGTGCCCTGGAAAAAGGTCATATTGATCTCGTTGACTATCTGCTCACGCCCCTCATGTTCCTTTTCACGCTCGATAATATCGCTGGGAGGCGCGGTTTCTTTGGGCCGGAAGCGACGCTCCAGCTCCCTGGCTTTAATATCTTCCAGACGGATGTCACTCCGGCTGATGCTGATTAATCCTTCGCTCTGCAGCTGTTGTAACAGTTCATCTATCTTTTTCGTTGAAAAACCGAGGCGGGCTGCCATGTCATCGGAGCTGATTACGCGCGAACCGTTCTCAGCAACACTTAAAAGCATCAGATAACACTTTACCGCATCTCCGTCCAGCTTGACCATAAAGTCATGGATAAAAAGATCAGGTACAGCTGTATCGCTGAAAGTTGAGTTGCGATTACGGACGATGCGCAATTTATTTCTCCTTGCCTCTGAAACAGAGAGCCGGGTGATCCGGCTCTCTGTAATCTTATCAAATTTAGCTCGCTTACCACAAGTCTAATCTTCGCTTGCCGCCAGACGTTGGTAGGTTTTGTAACGGCGACCTGCTGCATCACGGGCTTTGGCAAAGATATCTTCAACCTTTTCCGGACTGTACTTTTGAGCCAATGAAGTGTAACGCACCTCTCCTCTGAGGAATTCGGTGTAATCACGCTTGGGCTCTTTTGAATCAAGTACGAAAGCATTCTTGCCTTCTGCCTCCAAATCGGGATTGAAGCGATAGAGGTGCCAGTAACCTGTCTCAACAGCATCTTTCTCACGCTGCTGTGAAAGGACCATGCCGCCCCGGATACCGTGGTTGATGCAGGGAGCATAAGCGATAACCAGTGATGGTCCATCGTACTCTTCTGCTTCTTTCAGTGCTCTCAGCGTCTGATTCTGGTTGGCCCCCATTGCCACCTGAGCAACATAAACATAGCCGTAAGACATTGCCATCAGGCCCAGGTCTTTCTTTTGACGTTCTTTGCCGCCGGCTGCAAACTGAGCGATTGCACCCAGAGGTGTGGCCTTTGAAGCCTGACCGCCGGTATTGGAATATACCTCAGTATCCAGTACGAGAACATTAACGTTTTCGCCACTGGCCAGGACATGATCCAGACCTCCATAACCGATGTCATAGGCCCAGCCGTCACCACCGATAATCCACTGTGAACGGAGCATGAGGTAATCAGATAAAGCAAGCAGACTCTTGCAGACTTCCTTAGCTTCGCCGTCGAGCTTAACAGCCTTCAGGGCCTCAATCAGCCTATCAGAAACTTCACGTGTGCTCTCTCTATCCTGAGCTGACTCAAGGTATGCTTCAAGTGCTTCCTTGAGTTCTGCAGGCGGATCAAACGCATTGAGTCTTTCGACCAGTTCATGGGCACGTGCACGCAGCTGATTGTAGCCCAGGTACATACCTAAGCCGAATTCAGCGTTGTCCTCAAACAAAGAGTTGGCCCAGGAAGGACCATGTCCGTCTTGATTCGGGCAATACGGCATGGAAGGTGCTGAGCCGCCCCAGATTGAGGTACAACCTGTCGCGTTGGCAATCATCATGCGATCACCGAAGAGCTGTGTCACGAGCTTCACATAAGGTGTCTCACCGCAACCTGCGCAGGCACCCGAGAACTCAAGCAGGGGTTCTTCAAACTGGCTGCCCTTTACGGAGAACTTCTTCAGAGGGTTCTCTTTGTGTGTAATCGTCATCGAGTAGTCCCAGTTATCAGCCTGCTCCATTTGATCTGCGAGAGGTTCCATGACCAGAGCTTTTTCCTTGGACGGACAAACCTCAGCACAGTTACCGCAGCCGGTGCAGTCAAGAGCTGATGGCTGGATACGGAACTGATACTGATCATACTGCTTCATTCCTGTTACAGTATCGTAGCCGTCAGGTGCATTGGCTTTCTCTTCCTCATTCAGCAGGAAAGGACGAATAACTGCGTGCGGGCAGACATAGGAGCACTGATTACACTGGATACAGTTTTCCGGAATCCAGCGCGGGATATTAAAGGCAATACCGCGTTTTTCATAGCGTGAAGTGCCCTGCGGAAAGGTGCCGTCTACGTGGTCAACAAAAGCCGACACGGGCAATGAATCACCTTCCTGCCTGTTCATGACATCTGCGATTTCACTAATGAATCCGGGCACATTGCGCTTTACTTCATCTTCATCTGCAGCGGTCTTCCAGCTTTCAGGAACTTCGACCTTTCTCAACTGTGAAATACCTGCGTCTACAGCATTGTAGTTCATCTTGACGATATCTTCGCCTCGTCTGCCATATGACCTGACAATGGCTTCCTTCATGTAGGTAACTGCGTCATCGACCGGAATTACTTCACTGATTTTAAAGAAAGCAGCCTGGCAGATGGTATTAATACGTCCGCCCAGTCCCAGCTCTTCAGCGATACTCGCTGCATCAATAACATAGAAATTGGCCTTACGCTCTGCCAGGGCCCGTTTGATAGCTGCAGGGAGTTTCTCTTCAAGCTCTTCATCACTCCATGCAATATTCAGCAGGAATGATCCGCCTTCTTTCAAGGGAGCCAGCATGTCGTAAGTATGAATATAGGCCGGGGTGTGGCAGGCTACAAAGTCAGCTGTATGAACCAGGTAAGGTGCGCGGATCGGCTTCCGTCCAAAACGCAGGTCGGAAATGGTAACACCGCCGGACTTTTTGGAGTCATAAGAGAAATATGCCTGGGCATACTGGTCTGTATGATCACCGATTATCTTAATAGAATTCTTATTAGCACCCACTGTTCCGTCAGATCCCAGACCCCAGAAGCGTGCCTGATAAGTAGCATCATCAGTTACGTCGACAGTTTCACCCAGCGGCAAAGAAAGGAAACTGACATCGTCAACAATGCCGATAGTAAAGTTTGTCTTGGGTTCCGGCAGTTTCAGATTATCAAATACGGAAACAATCTGTGAAGGTGTCGTGTTTTTCGAACCCAAACCGTAGCGTCCGCCCACAATTTCAACTTCGGGACGGGTACGAGAAAGCGCCTTGACAATATCAAGGTACAAGGGCTCACCATTTGAACCGGATTCCTTGGTACGGTCGAGTACGGCGATCTGCCTGACTGACTCCGGGATAGCATCGAGCAATAAAGCATCAACAAATGGACGGTAGAGATGAACATGCAATACACCGGTCTTGCGGCCGTTCTTGTTCAAGAAGTCTACTGTCTCGCAGACAGTCTCATAGACTGAGCCCATGCAAATGATAATTTCTTCAGCTTCCGGATCGCCATGATATACAAAGGGTTTGTAGTAACGGCCAGTCAGCTTACCATACTCTTCCATGTAATGCTCGACAATAGCCGGCAATTCTTCATAGTATGAGTTGGCTGCTTCTTTTTCCTGGAAGAAAATATCCGGGTTCTGCGCTGTACCGCGCAGGCTCGGAGCATTAGGAGTCAGTCCGCGGTCACGGAAGGCCTGAACTGAATCCATATCAACCAGTCCTGCAACATCTTCGTAATCGTAGACTTCAATCTTCTGCATCTCATGCGAGGTGCGGAAGCCATCGAAAAAGTGGACAAAAGGAACACGGCCCTTAATAGCTGCTAAATGAGCTATAGCCCCCAAATCCAGAGACTCCTGAACGCTCGAGGACGCCAGGAGCGCAAAACCTGTTTGGCGCGCTGCCATAACGTCACTATGATCTCCGAAAATGGATAATGCGTGACCGGCAATGGAGCGGGCTGATACGTGGAAAACTCCGGGTAAGAGTTCGCCTGATATTTTATACATATTCGGAACCATCAATAAGAGTCCCTGTGAAGCTGTATATGTCGTCGTCAATGCACCCGCTGCCAATGAGCCATGAACGACCCCTGCTGCTCCCCCTTCGGATTGCATCTCTACTACATTGACTGTCTGGCCGAAGACATTCTTGCGGCCCTCTTGTGCCCACTTGTCAACCAAGTCCGCCATAGTGGAGGACGGCGTAATCGGATAGATACCTGCAACTTCCGTAAACGCGTAAGACGAATATGCAGCTGCTTCGTTTCCGTCCATTGTCATAAATTTTTTGTTTTTCTGCATCGATTTCTCCTTATCCTATACAGGTTACTCCTGCCTTTTATCCGCAAACATTATATCATTTATTTCCTGGCTGATTTTCTTATCAGCGATTTACCTGTCATGACTTTCGGCTGTTTAAGCCCTGCCAACTCAAGAATTGTGGGAGCCAGATCAGCCAGTCTCCCATCCTCCAGTTCTATGTCGTCGACACCGGCCAGAATCAGTGGAACCGGATTGGAAGTATGGGCTGTCAGAGGACCGCCGTTTTTTCGATCAAACATGGATTCCGCGTTACCGTGATCCGCTGTGATCAAAGCGGCACCTCCTCTTTCCAGAATCATCGGAATAAGTTCAGCCATAGCCTTATCCACTGTTTCCACCGCCGCGACCGCTGCCGAAAAAATTCCGCTATGGCCGACCATGTCGCAGTTGGCATAGTTCACGACATACAAATCATAATTATCTTCTTCTATCAGGGTGGCCAGAGCTGCTGTTAACTCCGGCGCGCTCATTTCGGGCTGCAAATCATAGGTCGCCACCTTAGGCGAGGGTATCAGTAGACGGTCCTCACCGCTAAAGCTTTCTTCCCTGCCGCCGTTAAAAAAGAAAGTAACATGAGCATACTTTTCCGTCTCTGCTGCTCGCAGCTGTTTCAGGCCCGCCCGGGAAAATATTTCTCCCATACTCTCGGTCACATCTTCAGTTTCGAAAGCTATTCTCAAATTCTTAAAGCTGTTAAATTCGCTGTCGTATTCAGTCATGCTGACAAAATCAAGCTGACCTGCCTCCAGCAATGTTTCAAACTCAGTAAAGCTCTCATCCATCAAAGCCCGTGTCAGTTCGCGGGCCCTGTCAGGCCTGAAGTTGAAGAATATAAAGCTGTCGCCAGGTTCAAGCAAGGCGATGGGCTCTCCCTCAGCATCCACAATCTGGGCTGGAAGTAAAAATTCGTCAGTAACTCCATTGGCGTAAGATTCTCTGATATATTCCCCGGCAGACAAATTGCGCGGACCATCGTAATCTTTATCAGTCAGTGCACGATAGGCAATACGTACCCGCTCCCAGCGTTTGTCCCGGTCCATGGCATAGTAACGGCCTGATACTGAGGCTATCTTTCCGATCCCGTTCTTTTCAATGAATGACTCCAGCTCTTCTGTATAAGCTATACCGGATTCAGGCGGTGTATCCCGTCCGTCATAGAAAGCATGTACATAAACATTTTTCAGACCCAGTGTTTTCGCCATTTCCAGTAAGGCGTAGAGATGATTAATATGGCTATGCACGCCGCCATCGGATAGAAGTCCTGCCAAATGCAAGTCTTTCCCCTTGTCCCGGGCGGCAATCATTGCTGATTTGAGCGCTTCATTTTCATAAAAACTCTTGTCGTCTATTGCGAGGTTAATGCGCATTAAATCCTGGTAAACGATACGTCCCGCCCCTATATTGGTATGCCCTACCTCGGAATTACCCATCTGGCCTTCGGGCAGGCCGACATCAAGCCCACTGGTGTAAATCCTGCTTGATTTCCATTCAGTAAAGAGTTTATCCAAATAAGGAGTCCGGGCCGCTTTTACAGCGTTGCCCTCAGTTTCTGCAGATAAACCCCAGCCATCAAGCACGAATAAGGCCAATGGCCGATATTTTTGATCTGTCATAAATTCCCTCTCAAAGCGATCAGGCATTAGCGATCACAGCAAAAGCATCCGCTTTCAGTGATGCGCCTCCTACCAGTCCTCCATCAATAGCATCCGAAGCAAAGAGTTCGGCTGCGTTCTCATCATTTACTGAGCCGCCATAGAGTATCTTCACCCGTTCGACACAGTCTGCAGGAGATTTTTGTTCCAGAAGTGTTCTAATAAAAGCACATGCTTCCTCAGCCTGGTCTACCGTAGCGGTAACTCCAGTGCCAATAGCCCAGATCGGCTCATAGGCCACGATAATCTGCACCAATTTGTCCGCTGTGACAAATTCAAAGGCGGATTCAATCTGACGTGTCAAAACAGCCTCAGTCTCTCCGGCATTTCTTTCGTTCAGGGATTCACCGCAACATAGTATCGGGCGTAAACCCCAGTTCAGTGCTGATTTGAGCATGTTCTGAATGCGTTCATCTGATTCGTTGTCCATAGCCCTACGTTCCGAATGGCCGATGAGAACATAGGGAACGTGCATTTTCGCCAGTGTCTCCATCGAAACACTGCCGGTATAGGCTCCGGAATCCGCTTCGTGCCCCGCCTGTGCAGCTATATGAATATTGCTGTAGGCGCCGGCCGTCAAAGCAGCGTCCAGGGCAGTATAGGGAACAGCCACAATTATTTGGGCCGGAGCATCTGCTAATTTTTGCTTTAGTTCTTCAATATAAGAGACTGCTTCTGACGGAACGCCCTTATTCATCTTCCAATTGCCTGCTGCGACTGTACGCCTGGGATCAAGGTCCATCAGGCAATCAACACCGGGCAGAACGCGCCCCTCCAGCATCTCCAGTGAAGCACCTCCACCTGTAGAGATGTGGGTCATACGCTGATCATCGCCGAATTGCTTCACAGCTGCTGCTGAATCACCACCGCCGATTATTGTTATAGCTTCCGCTTCAGCCATAGCAGTGGAAATAGCCTTAGTGCCCTCGGCGAAAGCCGGGAACTCAAATACACCCATGGGTCCGTTCCAGACAACAGTGCCGGAAGATTTAATAATCTCGGCAAATAGTTCTGCGGTCCGGGGTCCGATATCCAATCCTTCCCAATCTGCAGGAATCTCGTCACTGTTGACCAATCGTTTTTCCGCATCAGGAGAAAACTCTTTTGCTATGACCGTATCAACAGGCAAGCTCAGTCTTACACCTTTATCTTCAGCTTCTGCCATCAATTCCTTAGCCAGATCTATCTTATCGCTTTCGAGGAGAGATTTTCCGACCTCCCAGCCTTTTGCAGCCAGGAAAGTGTATGCCATGCCTCCACCGATAATCAGGTTGTCGACTTTGCCGAGCAAATGCCTGATAACACCAATCTTATCCGATACCTTCGCTCCGCCCATCACAGCAGTAAAAGGACGCTGCGGATTATCAACAGCATTGCCGATCATCTCCAATTCCTGTTGGATCAGGTAGCCGGAGACTCCGGGCAGGAAGCCTGCAACTCCGGCAGTTGAAGCGTGCGCCCGATGTGCTGTGCCGAAAGCGTCATTAACATAAATATCCGCTAAAGCAGCCAGACTGCGGGCAAACTCGGGGTCATTTTTAGTTTCTTCACTGTGGAAGCGGACATTTTCCAAAAGCATGACCTGACCATCTTCCAGACCGGCAGCTTTTTCTTTGGCATCAGTACCGATCACGTCAGCTACCTGAATGACTTTAAGGTCCAGATGCTCTGAAAGGCGGTCAGCACATATTGCCAAGGACAATTTGCTGTCAACACCCTTGGGACGTCCAAGATGCGAAACCAGGATCAGGCGAGCTCCCCGTGACAAGAGGTTTTTAATTGTGGGCAAAGCTGCCACAATCCTCTGGTCATCAGTAATCTCACCTGTCTGTTTGTCGAGCGGAACGTTGAAATCCACCCGCATCAGTACACGTTTTCCCTGTACATCAATATCTTCATGCGTCATCTTTTTTATTTTTGACATAAAGTACCCTTTCCTATCAGAATGGCTAAATATCAGTGTTTTTATACAGTATTATTTTCCCATATTTCTCAAAAATCTTTTGTACAAATCTACTCCTAAGATTTGACGCGGGACAGCACATAATCACGATAAAGAGCTGTTTCACGCGTATACATCACGTGGTGCGAGTCGTTCTCATCTTTGCCGTGATTATCAGATCCCTGGGTAACTATTAAATCCGACTCCCGCGCAAGCCTGTAAAACAAATATGCACTTTCCGGATCAACCATACCGTGAAAGGCTTCAATCCCGTGCAAACCGATGTTCTTGAGTTCTCTGAATATACCGCTCAAGCATTGTATAGCTTCTTCATCATCAATGGAAACGGGACAGAATTTGTATTCGTGCGGATGTGCCAAAACAGCAATCCCTTCCGAGGCATTGATAATCCGCAGACATTCCCGGGCAGTAAAATGACGACGAGCAATATAGGCCGGTTTTCCCGGCACAAGCAATTTCTTAAAAGCTTCATTGCCACTTTTGAAATGACCGTCCTTGACCACCTGACGAGCGAGGTGCCCCCTGCCCCCTACTTCATTTTCATCGTCCCCTTCAGTCGGACCGTCTATAGAAAGCTCGTAGCCCAGCTTCAGGATCTGATCAAACATCTTTTGATTACGTATTTTGCGCTCTTTCTGCAGGTCCGCAATAAAGTCGTACATCTCTGCCGGTGGTTTTTCCGAAAAATAAGCCAAGAGATGAATATCCGCATCTGCAAAGCGCGTGCTGATTTCTATACCGGCAACAAAGACCGTTACTACCCGGTCTTCATTTTCTTTTACAAGCACTTTCTGTTCCGTCACAGCCTCTGCGATTCCGCCCAGAGTATCGTGATCTGTAATAGCTAGAGCGCGTAAGCGTGCTTTCCAGGCAGCCCTGACTACATCAGCAGGGCTTTGCAAACCATCGGAGTAGTGTGAATGAAGATGAAAATCGACACCACCGGCAACAGTAGCCTGATCGAGAAAAGCAGCTAGTTTTTGCTGTTTGTCAGTCATTTTCTTCACGGCCTTTTCGTTCACTGATCAGGTAACGCGGTCTTTGCTTAACTTCGTTGTAAATTCGATCGATATACGTTCCGATTACGCCCAGACCAAGAAAAATACCGCCGCCGGTTAAAAGCTGGAGCAGTATGACCGTGGTAAAGCCTTCAACCGCATGTCCCTGAAAATAATTGACTGATGTTTGAACGGTAAGAATCAAAAAGAAAAAGATAAATATCCAGCCTACGATATTAATAATCTGCAGCGGCTTGGAGGAAAAAGCTGTAAGGGCGTTGCTGCCCAAGCGCATGAGTTTAAATACGCTCCACTTGCTCTTGCCGCTTTTACGCTCCTGAACTTCAAATTCAAATGTAATTCGGCGAAAACCAAGCCAGGCTGACAGTGCCCGATAAAAGGTTTCTTTCTCCGGCAGCCTGTTCCAGGCATCTATCACTTTTCGGTCAAGTAATTTATAGTCGGATGCATTTTTCAGATTGTAACCGGAAGCGAACTTGAATAATTTATAAAAGGTGTTAGCAGCAAATCTGGATAAGGCACCGTCATTGCGTGCTGACTTGATGCCCTCAACGACATCATAGCCCTCCTGCCACAGCTCAACCATCTGCGGTATATGCCTGGGATCGTGCTGCAAATCACCGTCTATGGTAATGGCCGCATCCCCTCTCACCTCAGCAAGTCCGGCAGAAAGAGCTGCTTCCTTACCGAAATTGCGAGAAAGACGCAAAGCGTAGACCTGAGGATATTCATCTGCATATTGTGAAAGCAGTCTCCAGCTATTGTCACTGGATCCGTCATCAACACAGACTATCTCATAGCTTAAATTCAGCGAGTCCATGATGGGCACCACTGTTTGCAGAGTAGTCTCAATTTGTTTTTCTTCATTGTAAAAGGGAATCAATAAGGAAACTGCCGGCCGGTCAGTTTCTTTGTGTATCACTTCAGTCTGTTTTTCACCTAACATATATCACCTTGAATACCATATTTGCAGGCTTACAAAAATTACAGCAATCTCCAATCTTTCAATTGTTGTAATTTCCACTATACAGTATAAGCGAACTTTGGTGAATTTGTACGGATATTGATATCTTTCTTTCCGTCCAAAGGCGAAAGAAATCGCTCTTTGGACGGCTGAATTAATTTAGGGGTCCGGAACAACTTCCGGCGGAGCCTCTGTCGGCGCTTCTGTCGGTGCCTCCGTCGGCGCTGTCGTGGGTGCCGGTGTCGGAGGAGCAGTAGTAGGAGCTTCGGTCTCAGGTACAGTCTCAGTCGGAGGCAGGCTGGGCCCAAACTCTATTCTGCGGGCAACACTGGGATATCGGCTGTAGGTAAGGTATTGGCGGTCAAATTCAACACCGTTTTTATAATAGACCTTATATGTCTCCCAGGTAGAACCGACGATCGGAGAGAGAACCTGTTCAGACTCGCCCGGTTCCAACTTGGTATTCAGAACTTCCTGTGTTGTTGTAATAGGTGCCAGATCTCCGGTTTTCACCGATAACATCTCGATCGTAACGCCTTCCGGCAAGGGTTTGCCATATATCTTATAAACAAGATAACTTCCTGAAGTTTCAGCTACTATGGCCACAGGATAATCTGTATTATTCTTGAACTTGAAGTCAAAGCTGCCACCGTAAATCATGGCGTCCTGACCGAAATAATAGTAGTCACTCCTCATACCATGGTTATGTCTTTCCACAATCTCAAGATCGGATTTAACTACAGCCTGGAACAGGGTTGTACTTGGCTGGCAGAGACCTCCGCCGATAACATCGATATAGGTACCGCCCACAATGGCACTGCCTGACATAAAGCCTGCCTGAGTCGTAATCGGTCCCAAACCGACGAGATAGGAGTAAGTTTCACCGGGTTGTACTACCTGGCCGGTCATCTTTTCGGCAGCAACAATCAGATTGTAATTGCGGTCAGCCTGCCAGGATCCATAAATAGGAGTGCTGGCCTGGGCAACAAGTCCGGTATTGCTGTGGATCATGCTTGCTGTCATTTCCGGCTGTTTTTCTTCAAGTTTAAGTGTAATTCCTCCCTGAAATTCGTCCTGTTGTAGAAGTTTATGGAGGTCTTTGATTGCAGCTGAAATATCTGCTTCCAGTCCGACTTTTCCGTCTTCTACTTCAAAACGTAAAGTTGTTGTGTTAAAACCGGTTGCTTTAGCTTCAGTAAATACAGGAAGCACATCCGACAACTTCTTCTGCAGTGAATACTTCATGACTGCTTCGTCGAAATCACCGTTCAGATCTATGTGGAAGCTTTCCTTTTCTATCGCAGAGATAACCTGATGACGAAGAATCAGATCCAACTCATCATTATAATGTTCACTTGAACGGCCGATCGACCAGGCCTTTTCCAAAGCTGAAAAAGTGTCGAAATTGTATGCCAGATCTTCAGCAGACAGAGTGAACTTCTCGTTTTTTGCCTTTACCGTGATCTCAATTTCATCACGCAAACGCTCAGCCTCTTCTGTCAGAATATCACTTGCTTCCTGAGCTGTAAGCCCGGACATATCAATACCTGCGATAAAAATACCCGGAAAGATAACCTCTTTCGACAAGGCCAGCCTTGCCGCCTGTAACTCTGCTTCAGTCCATGCCTCTGCTTGAGGCAGTGTAGAATCGGATGGATTGATGGAGATTGCCGGATCATCCGGCTTAACATCGCGATTGAACAGGCTGTTAATAGCAAAAACAATTAAGATAGCCGCCACGAGAACACCGGCTGTAATAAGCATAATGCGCTGACGTTTTTTATCGTCCGCCGCTTTCTTCTCCATGGCATCCCGGGAGCCTGTTTTCTGTGCGGACGCCTTTCGGGCGGACACACTCTGGCCTGCAGCTTGCCTGGCAGTCACATCCTGGTTAACTGCTCTGGAAGTTGCTGCATTTTGGGCAGCCTGATTCTGAGTGGCTGCTTTCCTGGGAGCAGGCTTCTGTAAAGTCGGCTTCTGAACAGATGATTGTCGGGACAGCTGGGCCTGAGCTTTGGCTTTAGCAATTGCTTCTTCCGTTTTGCCGGCTGCAGCAAGTTCACCGGCAGCTTTAAGGGGAGGTTCAGCTTTGACGGCGGGTTCAACTTTAACAGCAGCTTCCCGCGGCTGTAAATAATCGACACGGAGATTTTTACCGGTGTACTGGAGTTTCTCCGGATAATTTTCCTGTTCGCCGGCCTTGCTATGCGTACGCTGAAGCTTAGGTGCAGGTCGCATTTTATTTGCCTGAATATTCTCGTTTTTATTTTGATTTGGATTATCTTGAGTTGTCATCAAATAATTACTCCGAAAAATGGACGTGTTCTATCAGAGCACGTCCATCCTCTGTATGTTTCCGGGCAAGCTTAGAAAATACGCTTGACAAGTCTGACAGGTGAGTAAGCATTACGAGCATATAGTGACTCATATCTTACAGTCTGTCCCGGTTGTGGTGAATGTATCATTTGACCGTTACCAACATAAATACCCACGTGAGTATAGTTGGAGTTAGGTGAGGTGTAAACATTATTAAAGAACACCAAGTCTCCCGGAAGCAGCGTGGCTTCATAATTACTGGTTGAGAACGAAATTGACTGATAGTTTGAACGGGCCTGGCTATTGGATCCATGGTATAAATAGACACCCATTCTTCCATAGACATACTTTGTCAAACCGGAACAATCTACTCCGTTCGCCGATGCGCCTGCATAGACGTAGGGTACACCTAAAAGTTGTTTGGCGTATTCAACTACCTGCTGACCCTGACTCGTCGCTTGGGGCGGGGTACTTTCAATCACAATCACTTCTGTCTGGAAGAGACTGTTATCTACAAAGCCTATCTGGCCGTTAGCTGTCTTAACCTTTGTCCACACGTCATTGGTTGATATTCTCTCTACCGCAGCCCCATAGTAGAGGGTATCTACTATTAGTGATGAAGTATTAGGCTCTGAGCGCAGGTTGGCTGCACTTGTCTTTATGTAGACTGTGCCACTGATATCTCTGAAAGTAGAGTTGCTCGGAGGCGGTGTGGTCTCAGTAGGTGTCGTAGTGGTACCGGTTGACGATGACGGGGGAGCCGGTACCACTCCGGTCAGGAATTCGTTCAAAACGTAACCCTCTACGCCGGCTGAGTTCTTGATACGGGACCAGGTACCATCCGTTTCAATCTGCAAAACTTGCTCGTCTTTACGTGCCTGTCCGATAACTTCACTGTCCGTATTGGCTTCAGCGCGAATATTGCTGACACTGACTGATATATACTGATTGCGGTTGGTTGTAGCAAAAGGTGTTATCGGTGCACTTTCACGTAGGAGGTCATTGCGGACATAGCCTTGCAATCCGTCTGAGGCTTCAACTTTAGACCAGCTGCCGTCAGTAGATATCTGAAGCACTCTGTCATCCATGGCCAGAACACCGATCTGTTCCGAATCAGCTGTTGCTTCCTCACGCATATAAACAACAGGATAGTCAACGTAACGCACAGCATTTGTTTCCATTACCAGTCTGGTGCGTTCAACTTTGCGGGTACCGAAAAGTTCGTTCATCATATAGCCTGAGAGTCCGGTTTCAGTTCTTACCAGAGACCACTCAGACCCAGCCTCAACTATCGTCAGCGGTGTGCCCTTGAAGCCAAATCCGATAATGTCATAAGTCGTTCCTGCACCGGAACGGATATAAGCCTGACCGACCTGAACATACATGGTCATGCCGGGAACAATAGCTTCTGAAAGCTCGGTTGACACCAGATCCTTGTGAACGTAACCCCTCAATCCGCCATCAGTTTTAATCTCGATGAAATCGTTCTTCTCACCGATTTTCCCCACCTTCTGGTTCAAGGAAAGTTGGCCGATTATGTCGGAACCCGTTGAAGCGTCCTCGCGCACATTGACGGCGCTGCCGGCGATGTAGAGATATTCCGTGATTGTGATCTCTTCCGTTTCTTCCGGAGTCATCACTACTACATTTGGCGCACCGGGCTCAGTCTCCTTCTCAGGAGCAGCTGTAGGATCAGGTGTAGGTTCGGTAGTTGGAGCTTTTGTTTCTACCGGTTCATCAATCTCAGGCAAAACGGGATTATCGCGCTGGATTCGCCCAATATTATCCTGCATTTCAACCGGATTTTCATTGCGGAATTTTTCGTCCGATACTGATTTTGAGTCTGTAATGATTTTTACTACAAAAACTGATACTAAAAGAACGAAGGCGATAACAGGGACCGCAACTGATGCCAATTTACCACCGTTAAAGTTTGCCGAAAAATAGCTGCGCAACTTGCGTCGGGCACGCCCGGCCGGTCGTTTTTTCTTCAAATCATAAGTCTCAAAGGGATCTTCGTTATGTCTACGATGTAAAGCCATCTCAACCTCGAATTCATTTCCGGTCATGCGATAACGTATTATGGTAAATAAAAATACCACCGCTTATCGCTAAATCGGTTTTTAAAAGTATAACAGCTCTTATCTTCTGCTGCAATTAAAAGGCCTCTCGATTTCATTACAAGATAGTGTCATTCGGTGTCAAAATTGTGACTAATCTTGAAAAAATCTTCAATATTTCTATTAACAACAAAAAACAGTCGTTTAGGGTATTCTCCCTGTTAAAGCTCCGGCGCAGGTAATGAAATGCCGAATATCCTTTCCAGGTTTGCCCTCGGACCGATATCATCCGGATAAAACTGCGCAGCCTGGTACATGTAAAGTGACGGTATTTCGTTGCCCTCAATCAGAAGCGGGCCATGCTCGTTGAGCGTAATATCCCAGCCGACATAAGCCTGCTCAGGCACAATTTGAGCCAGCTCACGCACATATTCCTGAACCTGGTCAAACATCGGAATTTGAAAACCGACAAACTTCGCTCCTGTCACCGGATGCTCTGCCACATAGCGACGACTGGGTTTGAAAGTCACGCAGGGGTACATCAGCTCTCCCTGATCGGAAATTGCAGTATATCCGCCCCCACGGGAGATATTGTCAACAATAGGGTCGTGCATGGCAGTGCGCAGTCTGTTGTAAAGTACCACTACACTTCCGTCTTTTTGCAGAACCGTACCGATCCTGAGTGAGCAGAGTGAAGTAGGCGAAACGGGCCGCATCGCCTCATGCAAAATGATCTCCTCTTCCAGAATAGTTTGTTCTTTAGCCAGCAGCTCCTGATACAATTGTTGCAAATCAGTAGACTCGTTTCTTTCAATACGGCTGACTCCGGCTCCGCCATGACCTGTCGGAATTTTGGCAAAAAAGACCTTATGTTTGTACGCAAAGTCCATAAAATCACTTTCTGAGCACTTGGATAAGTCTAAATAATCCCGTCTCAGATATTGGCCGAACCTCTCATTGAATAAAGATTTGTCGCGAAAAAGCGCCCTTGATTCAGGTGTCGAGCTGCTCAGAACCAGACGCTTGTTATCATAATATTCAGAGCCGAAATTTGCTCTCAGCTTAGGATCGGTGATGCGATCAAACTCGTAGAGTGAATACTCCGCCCATGTATAGCCACCGCGCTTATACATGCGTGTCTGATCCAAGAGCAGGTCAAAAAAACCACGCCCCGAGTCCTTTTTAAGCTGACGGGTCGATTTAATCAAAGTTTTCCAATCAGCAGTAAAAACTTTTGATATTTTTGAAAAAATACTCATGTATTTTACCTCTCAAAGTATGTTCAAAAACTAACACAACAAAATATCAGCTATCAGCAAGTAATTTTAGCACAAGCAGGCAAATGGCGAGCAGGTCCGCAGCACCTCCGGCGCTGTAATTATTTTCTCTGAAATAGTCAGACCATAAAGAGATATATGAAATGACAGCGGTCTCGGCTCTTACAATATTGTCCAGACATTGGGGCGAAAGCGCGTCTGCAGCTAATAGTTCCGTATTGACGCCGGTTTTTTTGTCGCCTGTTAAATTGTTTGGCAGTTGGCCCGGGCACTGTCCCCCCGTCTGAGCCATAGTATGGAAAAAATCTGCCAGCCCACGTCGAATCTTCTCTGCTTCCTGCAGACCGGCCCGCTTAATCAAAGTAGTATCCTCAGTTGCTGCCAGTAAAAGCAGCAGCGTCACTGCAGAAGCTTCGTTCCTGGCCATTTTCCTTTCCTCCAGGCCGCGATAAAAAGGCAAGGCCAGCTGAAAAACGCTAGCAATCCCGCCGGCAGCTTCACCACGAACTCCTGAAATGCCAAATCTTCGCCTGATGCTCTCACCTGCTGTCTCTCCGGCCTCGGGATATGAAAACTGAATATCCTGTAAAGCAAGAGCCCAGCGGCTTATTTCCTGTTGCCAGCCTTTGATCAGACCCCCTTCGTTCTCTGCATCAATACTTGCAGCGAAAGGCAGTGGGTCCATTGCAAGTGAGGCAGCTGTAGCCAGGACCAGGCCGCTCAGGTAGATAAAACCTTTTTGTGTGTTCACCCCGCCTGTAGCAGCAAACATCTGTCTTTCAGCCCTCAGCCCCTCTCGCTTAAGCTCAGCGAGTTTCTTGAAAAACTCTCTGTCCCGGTCTTCATCCGCGATTTGTTCAGAAACAGCATCCCTGAACAGGGCCACTTGCAGGCCGCAGCTTGCAGCAGCCCGAAAATAGTCGGCCAAAGCGGCAATACTGTCCGCATAAGTAAAGCGATCCATATCATCATGTGAACCGGCGTCGGCTCCTGTCACCAATCCCGGTTTAGGTGCAACCAGCAGTTCCGCTACCGCTGCAGACAAAGCCGCTGCCTGCATCCGCCTGCCCAGCAGTTCAAAGAGGCCTTCTGTCTGGAACTGTCCGATCAGCTCCTGCAGTTCTTCTGTTGAGTGTCTCTGCGAACGGCTGCAGGCATGTGCTTCCTCGGCGCAAATCAGGCAGCGACGCTCAGGCTGTTGCAGTCGGGCACGTGAGAGCGGCTCAGCTTCGGACAGGTAAAGATCCAGATCAAGCACCCGGG
>JAAYEX010000170.1 GCA_012728535.1 Clostridiaceae bacterium
GCCCTGACCCTTTGCGCACAGAGGTTTTTTGAATGGCCCCAGCGCAACTTGTCCATCATGGGTATTACCGGCACCAAGGGTAAATCAACAACCGTTACCTGTCTCAGAGAGATTTTTGATGCCTGGCTCAAGGACCAAAACCAGCCACCCGCAGGTCTGATCTCGTCAATCGAGGAATTTGACGGCTTTACCAGCGAAGAGTCAGTGCTGACTACACCCGAACCCCTCGAGCTATTTACCATATTGCGAAACTGCGTCACGGCAGGAATCGAACACGTCGTTTTGGAAAGTTCGTCTCAGGGCTTTAAGTACGGCCGTCTTGACGACATCAATTTCTCCTACGGTTCAATTGTAAACATTGCCGAGGACCATATCTCAGATATCGAACACAAGGACTTCGATGATTATAAGGCAGCTAAACTGGCCATGATCGACCACAGTGAAAGACTGGTGGTTAATCTCGACGTTGAATACAGTGACCTTATGCTGGAAAAGGCGGCAGAAAGGAAGATTGAAGTAATCACGCTGAGTACAAGCGAAGGTGTTTCCGCTGACTACCGCGCAGAAAATATCCGCAGCACGGCCGATGGCCTTGTTTTTGATGTAAAAAGCACACAGGCAGCCGAGCGGAACATCAAAGACTTATATGTCAGCCTGCATGGTCTTTTTAATACTGAAAATGCCCTGATCGCTATCGCTATCGCACTCGAATCAGGAGTGGATGAGGCATCTATCCGTCGTGCCCTGAGCCGGGTTTCAGTGCCCGGTCGCATGATGCTCTTTCCCACAGCAGACGGCGCCATGCTGGGACTGGTCGACTATGCCCACAACAAGCTCAGTTTTGAAGCCCTCTTCCAATGGTTGCACAAGGACTATCCCAACCACAAGTACATCGCCATCTTCGGCTCTACCGGAGACAAGGCTGTCAACCGCCGCCCCGAATTGGGAGTAGCTGCGGGTGAAAATGCCGACGTGGTTTATTTAACCTCAGATGATGTGGGCTACGAACCTTTCGACTCGATCAACGCGGACATGACACCATATCTGGACAGTTACGGCGTACCCTGGACAGCCGACCCCGTGCGTGAAAACTGCATCCGCGACGCTTTCGCCAAGGCCATCGAGCTCTACAAGGAGACCGGTGAGCAGAGCGTGGTCATGGCTCTGGGTAAGGGAGACGAGAGCTCAGTTTATAAAGACGGCATCTACGAACCCATCAACAGTGACGTTACAGTGATGAAACTTCTGGTGGAGGAATACAACGCTGCTTTGAAATGATGCAGCTGGCAGCGGCAAGACCGGCATCCTGCAGAGAGGGAGATAAATGGAGAAAAAACTTGCTTTCGGTTTTATGAGGCTTCCGGAAACTGAGGATGAAAAAATAGATCTTGAAGCAACGAATAAGATGGTGGACCGCTTTATTGAAGAAGGTTTCAGCTACTTTGACACGGCTTACGGCTACCACAACCAACAAAGTGAAACCGCCATCAGAGAATGTCTGGTCAAGCGCTACAAACGCAAGCAATTCCTGCTGACTGACAAGCTCAGCTCTATGTATTTTGAAAAAGAAGAAGATCTGCCCGGCTTCTTCGCGGAACAACTGGAAAGAACCGGAGTGAAATATTTCGATACCTACCTGATTCACTCTTTGAACAGAAGAAACTATAAGAACTTTCTGGAAGCCAATGCTTTCGAGTTTGTTAAAAAGCTGAAAGCTGAGGGCAAGGTGAAACGCATAGGTTTCAGCTTTCACGATACAGCGGATTTTCTTGACCAGGTGTTGACTGACCACCCCTATATGGAAGTCGTCCAGCTCCAGTTCAATTATCTTGATTTCTACGATCCGGAAATCCAGTCATACGCCTGCTACCAGGTCTGCGAAAGACATGACAAAACTGTACTTGTCATGGAGCCGGTTAAGGGCGGAAAACTTGCAAACTTACCGCCGGAGGCACAGACCATAATGGATAGTTTCGGCACGGGAGCATCTCCAGCCAGCTATGCAATTCGCTTCGCCGCTTCCTTCCCTCGTGTTGAACGGGTTCTCAGTGGCATGAGCAATCTGGAACAGCTGGAAGACAATGTCAGCTATATGAAAGACTTCATGCCCCTGACAGAAAATGAATACCTGATGATCGATGAAGTTCGCAAGATAATCGAGAAAACAGAGCAGATTCCCTGTACAGCCTGCGATTATTGCCTGGAAGACTGTCCTGTTGAAATCCCCATATCCGGGATTATCGCCCTTCTCAATGAGCACTGCACTGACAAAGATGAGTCGCTGTCGAAAAAATATGAAGACCTGGTGACAGGTCGCGGCAGGGCTTCCGAGTGCATAGAGTGTGCTGCATGCGAGAACATCTGTCCCCAGCATCTGGAGATTATCCGGCATATGGAAGATGCAGCTGCGATTTTTGAATAATTAATCCGAGGTATTTTATGAAAAAACAAGATTGGTATCAGGAACTTAAGTCGGAAATCTCGAGACTCGAAAATTCTGACCGTGAACTGATTATCATAGCTATTGACGGCAGTTCGGCCAGCGGAAAAACCAGCTTGTCTGCAGACCTGGCTGCCGAATACGATGCACAGCTTTTCCACATAGACGACTTTTTTCTGACAGCAGAACAACGTACACCGGAAAGGCTGGCAGCAGTGGGAGAGTTTTTTGACAAAGAAAGATTACTGGCAGAGGTATTGGAACCTCTGAAAGCCGGCCGGCCGGTCTTATTTCGGCGTTTCAATTGTGCCACTCAGGCTTTCTCGCAGGAGGAGACGGCTGAGAAAAAGCGTATTGTTATTATCGAAGGTGTTTACAGCCTTCATCCCGACCTGCGCCCATACTATGACCTGAAGCTGTTTCTTTATGTAGACCGCGCAGAACAAATCAGGCGGCTCAAAGAAAGAAGTCCCGAAAAACTGGAGCTTTATCTTAACGAGTGGTTGCCGCGCGAAGAAGCCTATTTTGAAAAATATGATTTGCCTGAGGAGACACGATTACTGGCTTGAAAGGAGTTGACTTATGGCTGAAGAACTACGCATTATCTGGCACGGCCATTCCTGCTTTGAGATTAATAGCACAGAAGCAGTGATTATCCTTGATCCATACCGGGAAGTTCCGGGCTACCCGCCCCTGAAGCTGGCGGCAGACCTGGTTCTGGCTTCTCATGACCACGATGACCACAACGCCCGCTCACGCGTTAAGCTTCCTGCCAGAACAGTGGATGTAGACGTGGAGATAGTCGACACTTTTCACGATCCTGAGCAGGGAAGCCTGCGCGGTAAAAACAAGATCCACATAGTGACTGTGGCCGGCAGACGAATCGCCCACTGCGGCGACCTGGGGCATGCCTTATCGGAAGATCAGCTGGCCCGCCTGCAGGACCTTGACCTGCTAATGATCCCGGTCGGCGGTTATTACACAATCGATGCCGACACAGCAGCAGATCTTGTTCGCAGATGCAATCCTGACCTGGTAGTGCCCATGCACTATCGCGATGGTGCTGCCGGTTTCGACGTGATCTCTACGGTCCAGCCCTTCCTCGACCATTTTGACACTGTAGTCAGACATGACCAATCCTCATTCAGGCTCGGCGAATTTCATGACGCTGTTCTTGTTTTAAAAAACCCGAAACTTTAGGAATGATTATCCTCGCCCAGGGGATGGCGGGCATAATAGTGTAAAAGAGAGAGCTCATCTTCAATTTCAAGATCACGCTCTTTAGCGCGGTTCTCCAGGTGATGCGTCAGCTCGTGCTTTACAACCCGCTCGAGCTCTTCAACAAAGCGCTCATCAGAAAGATGTGGGTAAACCCTTTGCATGGAGCCGTAGTAAATATTGATATAACGTCCGAAAATATGCTCGTAGCGGTATTCGCCCAGGACGTATAAATCGTCAGCCAGCCTGTTTTCGGACAGCTTAACTTCTTCCCGCAGGAGGACACCGCCGTTCAGATCCACAAAAACTTCCGGGGGCAGGGCATCAATAATGCGATGCAAAGCTGCTTCTGTTTGTTCTAAAGTCATCATAGAAACAGTATACACGGTAGCGGTGCCAGGCACCTAAGTTATTCGCCTCAGAGTGGCCGAGCCATACATACCGAAAATAACGAATATAGGGAGAAAAAATGGAAGTTAAACATGAAGAAGGAATCTTTTATATCGGAGATAACAAAGATCATCCATATACGAAGGTTACATATTACTATCTTCACGATGACGTAATTGTTGCAAATCAGACTGTAAGCAGAGAAGAGTTTCGCGGCCAGGGTCTGGCGCGCAAGGTTGTAACTGCACTGATCGACTGGGCTCGCAATGAAGGAATGAAAATCCTGCCAGAGTGCCCCTACGTCTCCAGGGTCATGCATGGAAGCAGTGAGTACAGCGACATGATTTACAAGTCTAGCGAGGAAAAGAAAGAAGAGTAAGACAGCGGAGCTTTTTACCCCGCTCTATTCTTTTTACTCCCCATAGTGTTGAGTACGATAATTCCGAGAACAACCATAATTAAACCGAAAGCGATGTAAAGGGTCAGGTTTTCCCCCGGGATCAGGAGTGCCGACAAAATCACGCCGAAGATGGGGAAGAATAGGCGATAAATGGCCAGTTCTCCGGCATCATTCACCTTGAGCAGCTCGTACCAGAGGATGAAGGAAACCGCTGAGATAATGGACGAATAAACCAGCAGCACAATTGCCGTGGCGGTCCACTCAAGCCGGTGCGCGAGTCCGATATATCCGATCAGCAGCAGGGGGATAGAACCGAAGAGCAGCTGTCCCCAGTTGATCAGCGGAGCAGCAATACCCTTGCCCTTAGGTTTAATCAGTGTTTCCACCAAGGCCGTAAAAATTCCCGATATCAGCATAAAACCCTCACCCAGCCAGGTGAAGTTCAGGTCGAAACCTTTATCAATATTGGCCACGATAATTCCCGAAAAACCGAGAATCAGAGCAAAGAACTTGCCGCGGTTGAACTTGTCCTCTTTTACAAATAAAGGCGCGATCAGGACCGTGACAAAGGTGGAGGAAGAAGTCAGCACTGCGCCCTTGACGCCACTTATATAGGCCAGACTGATGTAATAAAAGAAGTAGCAGAGCGTTATCCTCAGGAGACCGATGAGTAGTAACAGCCGCCAGTCCTTTTTCTTCAGACCGGTCAAGCGCAGCTCAGGCGCCTTCCTGCCTTTTATCAGCAAATAAGCAAAAACCATAAAAGAGGCTACGAAAAAACGAATTCCGGCAAAAAGAATGCGTGCATAGCTCTCGCTTTGCCCCATATTCAGCTCAGCAAAGGAAAGCTTGGTCACAGGAACCGCGCTACCCCAGAGGAACATGACAATCAGGGCCATGACAATGACTACTTTTTTATCTTGGAATCTGCTCTTCTCTTTCATACAGAGACCAGTCTAGCTCAAATTGTCACATTCTGCCCCCAAACGGTTTTCCCCACGTGTTAGCATTGGAGACAAATCTGTTAAAGCAACAAAGATCCGCAAGAAAAGGAGGCCAAATATGTTTAATATTCTCTTAGGCGGCGCTGCGGGACAAGGTATAGAAACTACCGGCGCAGTTATCGAGATGATGTTGAAAGCCAACGGCTACAACGTCTTCGTTACCCGCGACTTGATGTCCCGAGTTCGCGGCGGCCACAATTTCACCACCCTGCGTTTCGGGCGCGAGCCTGTCGTAGCGCACGATCACAAAGTCGACCTCATCCTGGCTGTGAACCAGGAAACCATAGATATTCATCTGAAAGACCTGCGCGAAGACGGTGTTATCATCGCTGATGACAAATTCCGGACTGACGACCCGCGCGCCATCATGCTGCCCATGACCGATACGGCCAAAGAACTGGGCAATTCGCGTGTAGCCTCATCAGTAGCAGTCGGTGCCCTGATTCGTCTCTTCGACCTGCCGGAAGAAGCCTTGCGTGATATTTTTGAAAAAACCCTACGGGCCGAGTTTGTTGAGATCAACATGGCTGCGGCTAAAGCCGGTTTCAACGCCGTAACCCTGGACCAGGGAGAGGCAGCGCGCAAGAAGGCAAATTCGCGTGCAGGCGGCAAGGGCGAAATTATCCCGGAAGATGAGCGCAAGGATTATTCAGATTGGATCATGATTAATGCCAACAGGGCCATCGCACTCGGTGCCCTGTCAGCCGGCTTACAGTTTTATACCGCATACCCCATGTCACCCTCGACCGCCATCATGGAATATCTGGCCGGCTTGCAAAACGAAGCCAATATCGTGGTGGAGCAGGCTGAAGATGAACTGGCAGCTATAAACGCTGTAGTCGGCGCCTCCTATGCGGGAGCAGTTGCCATGACGGGTACATCAGGCGGCGGCTATCAGTTGATGGTCGAAGCCATGGCAAGTGCCGGCATGATGGAAATACCGGCAGTCACTATCATTGTAATGCGGCCGGGTCCGGTTACCGGACTGCCCACCCGCACCGAGCAGGGCGACCTGGAAATGGCAATATTCGCCGGCAATGGGGAATATCCCAAGATGGTTATAGCCGTTAAAAACCAGAGTGATGCTTTTTATCAGGCTAATCGTGCCCATCATATAGCGCAGAAATACCAGACCCCGGTTGTAATCTTAAGTGACCAGTACATCGCTGACGGAGCCGCTACGATTGAGCCTTTTGATCTGTCAAAAGTCAAAAAGGTGACTGTAGCTTCGGGCGATGAAGAGGCGCTGGCCTATCGCAAGGATCCTGCCCATGCGCGCGGCGATGTGATGCATGGCGAAACCAGGGCATCCGATCTGGCAGCTGACGAGTTCAAACGTTATCGCATCACCGAGACCGGCATCAGCCCCCGCCTCCTGCCCGGTAACCCGCAAGCCTTTGTCAATGCCGACACCGACTCGCACTGCGAATACGGCTTTATCAATGAGGCGGCTGACGTACATACAGCTCAGGTGGATAAACGCATGCGCAAGCATTACAAAATGTTGGCTGAAGACGTTATCGATGCTGAGCAGATCGGCACAGCCGGCAGCGATATTGTCCTGGTGGCCTGGGGCTCTTTGCATGGCCCGTTGACAGAAGCCGTACAAAAATTGAAAGAGCAGGGAATTGAAGTGTCGGCCCTGGTCTATGGTGATTTGTGGCCCTTCCCCACAGAAAAAATTGAAGCTGAGGCGAAAAATGCCGGACACATCATCAATGTTGAGCAGAATTTCAGCGGACAGCTAGGACATCTGATCCGCCGCCAGACCGGTATCGCCATGACCGACTCCATCTTAAAATACGACGGTCGGGCCCTCTCGCCGGATGAGATTGCCGGCCGGGTTCAGGAAATCGTGAAAGGATAGGTGCATTTATGTCACAGGAAAAGAACACACAAAACTTCAGATATAAAACTTACGACACCGCCTGGTGCCCCGGCTGCGGTGACTTCGGTATCCTGGCCAGCCTGAAAGCTGCAGTAGAAGAACTGGAATTAGATCCGCATAAGATCGTCTTTGCCGGAGGAATCGGCCAGGCAGCCAAGACCCCCCAGTACATCAGCGGTAACCGCTTCTGCGGCCTGCACGGACGGGCCCTGCCGGCCATGGCGGGAGCCAAACTGGCCAACGACGACCTGACCATTATCATTAACACCGGTGACGGCGATAGCTACGGAGAAGGCGGCAACCATTTCATGGCGGCAATCCGCCGTAATGTCAATATCACCCACTTTGCCCACGACAATCAGGTCTACGGTCTGACACTGGGTCAGTCTTCACCTACCTCACTGCACGGCTATGTGACTGGTTCACAGCCCTACGGTTCATATAACGAGCCGATGAACCCTGTTGCCACGGCTCTGATCATGGGAGCAGGTTTTGTCGCCCGCGGCTTTGCCGGCGATCAGAAGCAGCTGAAAGAATTGATGAAGGCAGCAATTGCCTACGAGGGCTATGCCCTGGTCGATATTTTCCAGCCCTGCGTCAGCTTCAATAAAGTAAACACCTATGCCTGGTACAAGGAACATGTCCGTCCGGTCGGCGACGACCATGACCCGACAAACTTTGACCAGGCACTTAAAGCTGCCCTGACCTTTGAAGGTGCAGATGGTGCCGGCATTCCCACGGGTATCCTCTACAATGTAAAAAGACCCGACTACAAGGCGCAAAGCGCGGTCTTGCAGCGTGGGCCCCTGCTGAAACAGGGAGCAGACTACAGCTTCCTGGAAGGAGAAATCAGAAAATTCGCCTAAAGGCCCTGCTGCATAATTTGGTGCCAGGCACGATTTGATTCACGATTTGATGCAGGCAAGTTTGATCCACTTGTCTGCATCATCTGCTGGCGGCCGACGGCAGGCACGGCTATACTGTAGAAAAAACACGAACAGGTGCTTATGAAATATTTGACCAAAGAATGGTATAAGAAATCCAATCTGACTGATCTTCACTTTGATCTGGAAATAATCGATGAAGCAGCGGATAAGGATGACGACCTCTTCCAATCCCTTTATGAAGATGAAGAGCAACAATTTGTCGAGGACGAGAGAGAAGAGTACGATTACGACCCGCGCAATCTTTTTGATGAAGACAGCTTTGACCTGGAATCCGACCTGCTGGAC
>JAAYEX010000171.1 GCA_012728535.1 Clostridiaceae bacterium
CGGGAGATGAGGCTGACTATCTGGAAAAGGACCGCATGTACCGCAGCGAGGATGATGTTTTCACCGCCTATAACGATGAAGAACGTGATATTTTGTTTGGACAGGCTCCGGCCAGTGTCTGGGAAAATGTACAGAACTTTGACCGTTATCCTGAAAAAATGCCTACCCTCACAGCAGGCGGTGTTTTTACTCCTGAGCTGATCAGCTCTTTCCGTATGGCTGTCACGGAGAAATGGCGGGTAGAACTTGAACACCGTATTATCCCCAACTTCATCAAGGAGATTCGCGGTTTACATTGTCTGCATCAAAGTCCCGGAAATCCCGGAGACGATGAGCGCTGGGAAAAGGTGCACAGTCTGCGTTATGAGCTGATGATCTCGCATGATGGCAAGTCGGGCATTTTTGATCAAATTCATGAGGCTTTCGAGGCGGGAGATGATCAGACAGCTTCAAATCTGCAAAAGCTCATGTACGATGCGATGAAGAAAGTCAGGCTCAATTACCACGACTACCGGGTGCACATCCTGGACTAGTTGATTTTCTTCTATGAAAATGTGGCCTCAAGCTCGTCCGGATTGCTTAAACTGATCAGACTGTCGGCGAAATCCGACTTCTTGCTGCAAACAGTCAAACAATAATTTTCCAAGGGATACTGCCTGAAGCAAACCTTTACTTGTTTGCCGGCATCCCTGATCCGCAATTCAGTTCCAAAGCTGAGTTCCAGCTGTGTGGGAAGCAGAGACAAACCTGTACCCAGCAACTTCATGTAACTCTCCTTGGCTGTCCAGAGGTCAAAAAACTTTTGCTTTTGTACTTCCGGCTCCAGTTGCAGCAAATAGGCCTGTTCAGAGCTTACACTGACCTGTCGGATTAAGTTTTCATCGACCGGTAAAATCTGCTCAATGTCCACACCGACTTCCTCGTCTGAAAAGGAGCAAACCACTTTACTGCCGCTGTGGGAAATGTTGTAGAACAAACTGTCTGAAAGATAGGGTTTGCCCTTGTCTCCCAGAAGGACCTCTTGGTGTTCAAAAATCCCACGGCAGCTCAAACCGTAGGCCAAAAGAACACCGGCACCCAAAGATAGGCGCCGGTCTTTTTCAAAAATAAAATTCCTGACTTTCTCCTGACGGTAAGCAGGCATCTTGCCTAGGAGCAGCCTATAGAGACGCTCATCAGAGAAAATCTTTGTATCCAGGATATAAGTTTCGATTAAATCCATGCCGGTAAAAGAGAAGCTATTCATCGTACATGATCAGACTCAGCTTGTTTTTGTTATTGGCCCTTCTATAGTGCATTTCATCGATAAAATTACGCATCACGTGGATGCCCAGACCACCCGGATTACGGTCTTTGATATCAGCGTGAATATCAGGTTCCTCTACGGAGAGCGGATCAAACAAGACCCCGTCATCGACAAATTCAAGCATGAACTTTCCCCGGTCAGATTCAATCTGCACCAGGAGCTCGCCGGGTGGCTTTTCATAGGCATATTGAGAGATATTGGCTGCGACTTCATCTGATACCAATAAGAGATAGGTGGTCTTTTTGGGATGAAGTTCCGCCGCTTCCGCATAAGAGGAAATGAAATCCAAAATATCAGGGATAGCTTCTATTTTTGCCGGAAATACTTTTTCGGCTTTAACATCTTTCATCATCATCCTGCCCTTCCCTTGATTTTTAAATCTTTTTATAAGGGGCTAGTCGATTTGCATAATGTCAGAAAAACCTGTGATTTCAAAAATCTCTTTCACAACATCATTTGCTCCGACAATCCTCATTTCTGTTCCCAGGCTGTTGACTTGTTTTTGTGACGCCAGCAGAACGCGAAGACCGGCACTGCTGATATATTCCAGAGAGGTAAAGTCAAAAACAATATTGGACTTTTCTTCTTCAAAAACCTCGCTGACCTCCTGTTCGAGCTGAGAGCTGGTGACAGTATCCAACCTTCCTTCAACTTCTATGGTGATCGTGTCTTCACCTATGGTTCTTCTGATTTCCATGTCTTACCTCCTAAGTATTCTAAGACTAGCATCGTAATATCATCTGCCTGCTCGGCTCCTGCAGCGAACGAGTCTACGTCTTCTTTCACAGCAAGCATCAGGTCCCCGATCGGCATGTCCCGGGGCAGTCGGTTTACTGTTTCCAGCAAGCGATCTTCTGTATACAATTCCTGGTCAGAATTCGTAGCTTCCGTTATGCCGTCTGTGTAGAGAAACAGCCGGTCTCCGGGCTCGAAGATAATTTCCTGTTCGCAATAAGCGATGTTTTCCATCCCGCCTAAAACCAGATAAGCTTTGGACTTCAGCCAGGAATAGTCTCCTCCCTGACGGCTGATCAGTGGCGGGTTGTGGCCTGCATTACAAAAAGAGAAGACTCCCGTTTCCAGATCAATAATGCCCAAAAAGGCGGTGACAAACATATTGGCCCTGTTGTTTTCACATAGGGAGTGGTTGGCTTTATAAAGGATCTCACTGACAGGGATTTTTGTCAGAGCATAATGCTTGATCAATGACTTAGCTTCCATCATGAACATGGCTGCCGGAATGCCCTTACCTGATACATCAGCGATTGCCACACCTAGGAGATTTTTATCAACTACGAAAAAGTCGTAAAAGTCTCCGCCTACTTCTCTGGCGGTAAACATGCTGCCCTTGACATTGAACCTGTGATGTTCTCCGGTTTCCAGAATCCTCGTAGGCAGGGCTGCCAGCTGGATTGTCTGGGCATAGTAAAGTTCAGCATCAATTTTCGTTTCTACCTCTTTGATAGTTCTTTTCAAGGCGGTGACCATGGTATTTATCCCATCGGATAAAGACTCAAACTCCGCGTTCGTTCTGACATCGACATGCTCGTCCAGATTTCCTTCAGTAATGACTTGCAGAGAATCATTCACCAGGTAGATGCCGTTAATAACTTTTTTCTGCACCAAGACAGCTATCAGTACGAAGATAACGGTGAACATGGCCAGGTTGAATACAATTAGCAACTGAATCGTGCTGTCACGGTTAAGGTACATCTCATCCGCAGGTAGCAGGCCGATAATGCGGTAGTCTTCATAATCTTCGTAAGAGAACAAAGTTTTACTGCCGTTGACTGTTGTCAGCAAGGTTCGGGCATCGGCGTCGGCAAAATCTCCCTCGGAAAAGCCGTATTCTTCCAGTGATTTGTTGAGATACTGCTGATTGCTGATGCTGACGATAGTGCCCTTTTGGTCGGCGATCATTAGGATGCCGGATTTACCTATGCGAAAACCTGCAGCTAGATTCTTGATATCTGCAACTTCCATGGTCAGAGCCAGCTTTTCAGGACGATATCCGACCTGGACAATTCCGGGTGAATCGATGCGGGCCACTCCTGCATATTGAAAGATTTCCTTGTCAATACCCTTGGGCATGGGGTCCTGGACCAGTTCGAAATCTTTATCTGTAATTGCGGGCATGAAGGCAGCGGACTGAGGGTCCGAAGCCATAGCATAGCCGAGATAGGCTTCTTCAGTTCCCCCGATCAGAATTCCGTTCTCGTCGGAAATGTGCATCTCATCAACTTCGAGCAAAAGTCTGATATCTTCTAAAACTTCATCGAAAAAAATGATGTCAGGGTTAAGCTCGACCATTTTAGCCAAAGCCCTGACTTTAGCTAAGGCATTCATATCCGATTCTGTGCGGATCTCTTCCAGATTGCGCATGTTGATATCCAGCTGTTGCTTGACATCCTCGATCCGTAATTGGATTAGCGAATGACCATTTTCTTCTGCTTGTTCTGTTTGGACATAAAAAGAGATAGCAAAGGTAGCTAGAAAGCCAATAAGCATGAAAACCAACAACCAAATGAGAAATGTCCTGCGCATAAGTGACCCTTCCAATAAAATATTACATCAAATGAAAGATAATTACATCAACTTATAAG
>JAAYEX010000172.1 GCA_012728535.1 Clostridiaceae bacterium
AGCTGGATGAGCATAAACCTTTGAGATTTAGTTCAGCAGTAAACGGAACTATTGCAGCACGCTGTCTGAAAATCGAGTATCACACTGTCCAACAACAAATGCTTGATGTTGAGCAGCAATTTGTGCCTTATGAAGCACTAATTTATACAGCTTACTTTGAGATTGATCACACCCAATCTCAGCTGTCAGCTGTCTGCGAAGATATACGCTACATGAAGTTATCCACCTGGTGTCTGGATGATGATTTCCGTCCTCTCTTCCAGGAAGACCGCGAGTACAGGATCGCAGCAACGGGAACTTTAGAATTTAGTTATCCTGAGGATTATTACGAATCTCGCGACTTCCCGTTCTACGGCAAAACAATAGGATTACATCTTATAGACAATAAGCCGCAGTACTATATTGAAGCTAGTCTTTTTGGCGAATTTTATTATGATCTTCGTTTTGATTTGCAGGAGATCAGCTTTGACGAGAGAGGGATTTATCGGCATGAAAATATGGACAGGCGGGAAATTCCGCATGCAGTTCGTAATGATTTACCATTAGACTTTGACGATGATAAGTTCTATGTGGCAAATATATATGGCGATGAATCAGGTCCTGTCTGGGATCTTTCCCAGAACTTATCTGCAACTGATCTGGCCCAAAAGGAAGCCTTATTCGCAGATTATAACAAGTATATTTCAATGAATTCGCGCACTTTTCATGCAGTTTTGTGCCGTGATCCGCTCCTATTTCCAGACTTCAGCGACGGAAATCTCTACCTCGAAGATAAAACAGCTACATTGGATCTCTTGGATGAGATCGACGGTTCTGCTTGTATAATCCCTACCCAGATGGCGGAGTATTATGATATTAATCCAGGAGACAAGATCACAGCCGCTTTAGCTCATACGGGTTATAACATAAACTATTCTTATGGGGGTGACGAAAGAGAAATAGAAGGCGAAATTTTCGATCCGTATGGTATAGATGTCAAATTGCCTACATCTCTACAAGAGTATGATTATCTCGATCAGTTGCCACAGCAGGAATTCACAGTTGTCGGGAGCTTTAATTATAAATCAGAGTATGACCTGAGTGTTGGGACTCTGCTAGGTGATGATATCGTAACGCGAGGGGACAAATACTTTGGCGGAGACTTGAACGTAATTGACACTATTTTTGTCTATGATCGCGGTGAGGGCTTTGATGAATTGCCCTTCCTCATTCCCGAAAGCACTGCCCCCTATCAGGATTTTCTATCCAACAGAACGAATATGCTTTCTGTGCGCTTGAAGAATGGCAGCGCTAATGTATCAAAGTATCTTTCGGATATTGAGGAAGCAGGGTTAGAAGAGTGCGTGTTAAAGGTTGATGATCACGGTTACGCTGCGATTGAGCCCGTTTTGCAGGAAATGGAGCGAGAGAGTATTAGTCAGTTAATAATCTTTCTCGGTAGCGCTGTCTTACTACTGATCTTTTACTTCTTTATGCTCAGCCGCTTCTTTCGTTCCGATTTAGAACGCATGTATGTGCTTGGTACAGAGCAGAGGATTATCCGGGGCAGTATTTTCTCCGTGCTGGGACGTTATTGGCTTAGCGCTTCAGTCCTGACCGCTGTCATTTCCGCAGTATTGTTGCCGCAGATGGAGAAAAATCTTCAGCGAAAGTTTGTAGAAATAAATCAGCCGGAACAAAGTATATTGCCTGATAAACTACCGTTGCTGATCACAGTGTTTGCCGCGATCATGCTTAGTTCCCTGATGCTTTCATACCTATA
>JAAYEX010000173.1 GCA_012728535.1 Clostridiaceae bacterium
CCCCAGGGCGAGTCACCGGCCTGAACAACATAGGTCGAATCCGCCGACTGTGGAGGTGTTTCGGTTGGTCCTTCAGTCGGATCGGTCGGTTCATCGGTAGGATCAGGATCTACCGGCGGTACTATCACCGGCGGCGCTTCAGTTGTCCGGACAGGTGTACTCGGTACAGATTCCGTTGTTTCCGGATCATCTCCACCACCGCCCAATAGTTTGATTAAGGCGAATATACTCAATATAATTATTGCTATCAGAACTACATAGAAGATGATCTGCTTGTTGCGGGAAGAGCGGGCATATCTGGCACGCTCATTATCCTCGTCATAGTAATAATCATCATCTTCATCATCAAGATAGCTGTCATCCCAGACCTGGCCTTTGTAGCTACTGCGACTGTATCCATCATCCTGGTCCGGAACATCGTCATAGATTTCACTTTGTCCGAAGCGCCTGCGCTGATCTTCGGGAGACGTGTAGGCAAAACCTGGAACCGCTGACATCCCATCATCTTTTATCTGATCAAAAGATGCCGTTTCATCATCCGGATCAGAATATTCCGGCCTGAATGCGGCATTAGTATCATCAACATTTGCCCAAGTGTCGGCTACCTTAGCTTCCGCCGGGGGTTCACTTAGGAAATCCACCATATCCTGACGCTGATAGCGCTGTGTTGCCTGCTCATCGGGATCAGAAGGAACCGGAGCATCAAAGGGTGTTCCCATCACAGCCTGAGTGTTAAAACGTCCCAGATTAAGCTGAGAAGATTTACGGCTGTCTTCCATGACAGATTCCACCATACCCAGCATTAACTGCAGAGGAGTGCCCGGTATCTGGGCCGATGCAGACGTAAGAAGAAGGCCGGCAGCATCATACTGATCTTCAGCACTGTTCAAAATACGCATGATATCTCTTTGCCCCAGTGCCTGATAAAGCTCCTGATTGCAAATGAGGAGGGTATCTCCCTGCTCAATCTGAGCGATATTGGAGTAACGCAAAGTGCCGGCTTCCCCGGCAATAAAATCATTAATACCGCCAACAGCCTGCCCGTCAGAATCGACTGCGTTAAAATCCATGGTCTCATCGGTTAACGGATAAAGAACACCACGACGATAGAGCAAAGCGACCCCATCTCCTAAGGTCACGGCCGCTACTTCACCATCACGTAGCACAAAGCCGGAAAAATACGGCTCACGAGACCCCTCTTCGGCTAGCGTTATACGACCCGTAACATCCGTCGCTGCATCAGCCAGGTCATTCAGTCCACTATCAATATCACTGGAGGGATCATTGATTTTCTCTGTCAGACGCTCGAGAGGCTCTCGCCAGGATGTGTCGTCTTCCTGCCTATTATACGGATAGCCGAAAATCGAAAACAGAAAACCCCTGTCTTCACGGTCCAGCGTCGAATCAACAGACCTCTGCTCTCGTCTACCGGGAAACCGGCCATCCAGACAGTATGAATCAACTATTCCTTCTGTCGGATAGTATCTGGCTGCCACAGTAAGAGCCAATCGCGTAAAAACAGTAGATGGTGACTTGGCCATACATGCCTCCTAAAACAATAATTGAATTAAACATTTTGATTAATTCTAACATAAAAAAACATTCTGCTAATATCATTAAATCAGCAATTCAGGCATTTGTCCCATTTCTTTATAAAAAGGTAACAGCCGTGAATTAAGCGTTTCAAATAATCAGACTATTCATAAAAATATCCGGTCTCATAAAGCAGTTGCGCCAACTCTAAATCCTCCGGAGTCGTCAGTTTTAAATTGCGCTTGTCTCCGGAGACTGTACGGACCGGGTAGCCAATACGCAAGAGAAGGGCTATATCATCTGTCGCCTGATAATTTTCCTTTTTTGCCAATTCGAAGGCATATAGAAGAATATCCAGATCTGCAGCCTGAGGGGTTTGCATCTGCAAAAGCTCAGCGCGCGGCACCATAAGATCTTTCAGCACGAGAGCTTCAACTTGTCTGATTGTGTCAGTAACGGGTGATGTCGCTACCACTCCACAGCGTTCTGATTTCATAGCTGACAGAACCCGCTCGAGCACAGCTGACGGGACAAAGCATCGGGCCCCGTCATGGATTAAAACCAGGACCCGCCCCTTAAAACCTCCCACATGCTTTTCAACTGCCTTCAAACCGTTGAAAACAGAATCCTGACGTGTCACACCTCCGGCAACAAAGCCCTCCAGCCCATGGTATTCCTCTGCATTTTTTACGTAAGCCATATCTTCCTGGGCGATGACCGCGAAAATATGGTCGACAACTGTATTCTTGCCAAAGCGTTCCAGACACAGCTCAAGCAAAGTGCGGCCGTCTATTTCAAGTAACATCTTATTTTGATCCGCCTGCATACGCTTTCCGCTTCCGGCTGCCAAAATAATCGCATATGTCCGAATTTCACACATTATGTTTCCCTAATTCTTCCCCGAAAAGAGTAGATCAAAAGCTTCCTGAACGTTGCTGACATAGAAAAGCTTTACATCACTTTTCTGTGAGTTTTCATAACGTTTCATCTGTTCACGTCCGGCAGCAGGCAAAACAAAATTCTGCCATCCTGAACGGCTTCCTGCCTCAATCCTCTTTGCCATCTGACTGACCGGACGAACTTCACCCGTGAGTCCTACTTCACCCAATACTATAGCATCCAGGTGCAGGGGCTCTTCGCGGAAAGTCGAAAGTATAGCTGACATGATGGCCAGATCTGCCGCAGTTTCCACGATACGAATGCCTCCGGTTACATTTACATAGGTGTCAAACTGTGAAAGGTCAACGCGGATGCTTTTAGCCATTACAGCCAGCAGCAGGGACAGACGCGAACGATCTATCCCCTGTGTCATTCTAGTAGGTGTACCGTAGGGAGAAGCAACAGTTAAGGCCTGTATTTCCAGAAGCAAAGGGCGGGTACCTTCCATTGTAGCTGTCACAACTGATCCTGCAGTATGTCTGGGACGGCCGCTCGATAACAATGCTGAAGTCTCACTGATCGAAATTAGTCCCTTGTCTGTCATCTCAAATACACCCAGTTCATCTGTGGCTCCGAACCGGTTTTTTACTGCTCGCAGCAGACGGACACTTGTATCCTTCTCACCTTCAAAATAGAGGACAACATCCACAATATGTTCTAAAACACGCGGCCCTGCTACAGTGCCCTCCTTAGTCACATGTCCGGTCAAAATCAAAGTGATGCCCAGCGCTTTTGCAATTCGCAACAAGCCCATGGTAACTTCCCGAATCTGACTAAGTGAACCCGGTGCAGCGGAAAGCTCAGAGGAATAAACCGTTTGAATAGAGTCAATAACTGCCAGTCCGGGTCGCAGCGATCTTAAGCTCTCCTCAATAGTATTAAAGTCAGTTACAGTGAGCAGGCGGATAGACTTTTCCGATAAACCCAGTCGTTCAGCTCTCAGGCGTATTTGCTCAACTGACTCTTCGCCGCTGATATAGAGAGTCGCATCCTCGGGAAAGCTGCCCAAAGCCTGAAGTGCCAGTGTAGATTTACCAATACCCGGATCTCCGCCCAGCAGAACCAGAGAGCCTCTCACAAAGCCCTGACCCAGAACCTGATCCAGCTCATAAATGCCGGTAAGAAGCCTGTCCTGTAAATCAACCTCGAGCTCATTCAGTTTCAGAGGTTCTGAACCGAATTCGCTATAATCTGACTGAACCCAGCTACCCTGCGCCACTTGCTTCTTCTTGCTTTCTTTACTGTCCGGTGTCTCAACTATCGTATCCCAGGCACCACAATTATTACAGCGGCCGAACCAGCCGATGAAATCCTGACCACATTCCGAACACATATAAAGAGACTTTTTCGCCATATATCAACTCCTTTTGCCAGTATAGGACATTCGATCGATAAATGGTATAATTTTTCGCAGTATTTCTCTTATTGATCAGTGCCTGTTGAAGCCTCTGACTCTGTCATTTCAATCATTTTGCATTGGTCTCTATTCTTAACTCGTGAAAGGAAATATTGTGGCTGAAGACATGAAATCTACTAATGGTAACTCTATATCCGGCTTTGTAAATACCTTTGAGATTCCGCCTCTCACCATGTACGAATCTCTGGCGGCCATGGCACAGGAACGTCCTGATGAAAAAGCGCTGTCATATTATGGTAAAGACTTGTCCTATACTGAACTGCAATCAAAAATAGACAATTGCACTCGTGCCTTGCTCGCCAGCGGAGTCAGGGAAGGTGATGTGCTGGCTCTTTGTCTGCCAAACCTTCCGGCTGCCGTCATAGCCTTCTATGCCGCCAACAGGCTGGGCTGCATCTGCAATATGATTCACCCGCTCTCGCCTCCCCGTCTGGTCGGCAAGCATCTGGAAGAAACAAAAAGCAGCTTTCTTTTCATCGCAGATATTGCAGTCAACAAATTACGGCCTTTGCTGGAAGAATTGAAGGAAACGCAGACGATGAAAGATATTATCATCTGCGGCATGGCCGATGATGCGCCTGCTTGGAAACGGCCCTTTCTCAAGATTCAGCTGCGTAAAAATAAACCCGAAAAAGACCTGTTGGCCGGACTTACCCCTTGGAATAGTTTTTTGAAAAAAGATGAATCTGTCAGCAAAATTCCTGCACGCAGCAAAGATCATAGAAGTGTCTGCGCATATTTGCATAGTGGCGGTACAACGTCCGAACCGAAAACAATTATGCTCAGCGACTATAACTTCAATGCCATAGCCTATCAGGGCAATCAGTTGCTGGGTTATCCCCTGTCCGAGCCTGCTCCTTACGGCAAGAGCATGATTACGGTGTTGCCTCTCTTTCACGGTTTTGGCCTTTGTATCGGAATGCATACCTGCCTTATTAATGACATCAAGGTATATCTGTTGCCCCGCTTTTCTGCTAAAGCCGTGGCAGATTTGTTTAAGAAGAATAAAGCTAACTATATCTGCGGGGTTCCGACTCTGTATGAAGCTTTATCCAAAGCTGATGAAATGCAGGAAGCTGATCTTGCCTGCCTGGAAGCTGCTTTCTGCGGTGGTGATTCATTGACACCGGAGTTGAAAGATCGCTTTGACAAATTCCTGGCTGATCATGGTTCAAAGTCAAAGCTGCGTGAGGGATACGGACTGACTGAGACAGTTACAGTCTGTTCCGTTATGCCGGGCGAATTCGCAGAAAGAAACGGCATAGGGCTACCCCTTGCCAATATCAAGATGAAGATAATAGATTCTGAAAGCCGTGAGACTCTTCCGGCAAACAAAATCGGTGAGATTTGCGTCAGCGGACCCACCACCATGCTGGGCTACTTAAATGACAAAGAAGCTACTTCTCATGCAATTGTCAGCCATGAGGACGGACTGGACTGGGTGGAAACAGGAGATATCGGCTATCAGGACGAAGATGGTTTTTTCCACTTCAAAGGTCGGCTGAAGCGTACGCTTAAAGTTTCAGGTATCCCTGTCTTCCCTAAAGAAATCGAAGAGCTGATCTCGAGTCTGGAGCAAGTACGTTATGTTGCCGCTATCGGCATCCCGCATCCCTATAAAATGACTGTGGTCAAGGCCTTTGTCGTAGCTCATGAGGGTGCCGATCTGAAAGAGCTGGAAAAAGAAATCCTTCGTCTATGTGAGGCTTCACTGATTGCTCACGCAGTACCTCAGGAAATAGAATTCCGCGACAGCTTGCCGCAGACACTGGTCGGAAAGATTGACATCAAGGTGCTTGAAGCGGAAGAAGCAGAAGCTCGGTCAGACACTCAAGCCGGATGACAAGTTGACTCACTATAGATTTGTGATAGAATATCGAAGCGATTAATTCAATGATTGATCGCATCCCGGGCGATTAGCTCAGTTGGGAGAGCGCTGCGTTCGCATCGCAGAGGTCGAGAGTTCGAATCTCTTATCGTCCACCAAAAAACCCTGGTTTTGAGAATCAGGGTTTTTTATTATCCGTACATTTTGGAAACGACCCAGCCGGTCAGTCTGATAGGAAATATTTTATAGGCTACAAGCAGTAAACGATATGATAAACCGACTCCATAAAGTGCCTTGGGACGTTTCTTCCTGGCATAACGGAACAGTCGGCCTGCAACAAATTCAGCTGAATAACCGGCGCGCTCATCTTTCTCCATTTTTTTGATAGACCTCGCTTCGCTTCTTTCGTAACATGCCCAGGTCTCAGGATTTTTTTCTCGATTATCGGTAAATCCGGTCTGACAATCGCCCGGCATTACGGCAATAACTTTAATTTCGTCAGATGCAAGTTCCGTGTTCAGTGCCAGAGCCAGCATATTAAGCGAAGCTTTGCTGGCTGAGTAAAATGACTGGTAGGGTATGGAAATCTCTCCTGCTACCGAGCTCGTGACGACAATGCGAGGTTTTTTTGCTTTGCGCAGAAGCGGCAGACATTTTTGTATAAGGGAAACTGCAGAAAAGAAGTTAACATCAAACTGCTTTATCATTTGACTTTTTTCGGTACTCACAACCGTGCCCGAAATTCCGAAGCCGGCATTGGAAAAGAGGACATCGCAGTAATCCCACTTTTCTGATATTCTCTCAACGGCAGCTGCCAACTGCTCTTCGTTAGTGATATCACAGGGAATTTGCCAGAGATTCTCAGCTTGCTCATGTCCGGAGAAGTCGGCCACTGTCCTTGAAAGAGCTATTACCTCAACTCCTGCTCTCAGCAAGATATTGACAAGAGCGGCCCCTATACCGGAGCTTCCTCCTGTGACAATTGCGCGAGTAAATATCAACATGCGATCTCCTTTCATGGAAATTCGGATGAATTTAATTCAGTCTAACAGAAAGCGGCAAAGGCGCAATTAATTCATTTAAGATAATCTGCTAAACTGGTCCTATCTATTTTAAAACAGTGAGGACAAAAATCTATGAAAAACATCACTTACAGATTGGCAACAAAAGATGACCTGGATCAGGTACACATGCTTCAGAATCGCTACCATGTCAGCACAATTTCTGACGAAGACCGCCCGGATGGCTTTGTGACCACCCTGTTCACAACAGAACAGTTTGAGCGGCTGATCGATGACGAAGCGGGTCTCTCTATCGCTGTGGATGGTGACAAGGTTGTAGGTTATGCTATGGCCGCTTCCTGGAAATACTGGTCTGAATGGCCTTTATTCGCACATATGATTAAAGAATTGCCCAATACAGAATATCTCGGCAGAACCTTGTCAATGGAAAACTCTTATCAGTATGGCCCAATCTGTGTTGACAAAGAATATCGTGGCACGGGAGTATTTGCTCATTTGTTTGACTTCTCACGCGAAAGTATGCGCGACCGCTACCCGGTCCTGCTTACTTTTGTTAATCAGATTAACCCCCGATCCATAGCAGCACACCGCAAACTGGGACTTGATCTGGTAAAAGAATTCCAATTTAACAACAACGATTACTACGAGTTGGGTCTCGACACCGGCAAATCCGTCCTCGGCTGATAGTTTTTTTATGACAGTTTATTTAATAATTGCATTTCTGCTTCTAGCGGCAGTATTTCTTATTTACGGGTTTAAAACCGCTCCGTGGCGTTTGCGGGTTAAAAACTACAAACTCGACCCGGACAAGACTCTGGGTAGCTTTGCCGGCAGACGCATTGTGTTTTTCAGCGATATTCACCTGGGACCAAACTTTACAGCTGACCAGCTGAACGAGCTTTGCCGGCTTATCCTCAGACAAGACCCCCAATTGATTCTCTTTGGCGGCGATATGCTGGAAGAAAAAACAGATTTATCCAGTGAAAGCTTCAAGGCAGACATAATTAAAGAATTAAGGGTTCTGAGCGATTTTTGCCCCTGCTTCGCAGTCCATGGCAATCACGATGTTGAAACTCTGATAAATCGTCGCTACACTACTGAGGTTCTTGAAGCATCAGGTTTTACACTTTTGCAAAACAGCTTGGCGGATATTGGCGATTTAGCTTTATACGGTTTCGAAAGTGCTACTCACGATCAACCTCTCTATATAGACAAGGATAATTTGAATGAGGACAGCTTCAGGTTGCTCTTATGTCACGAACCGGATTATGCCGGCAAAAACAAGCCGGTTTTGGGGAACAGCCTCTATCTTTCAGGGCATTCTCACGGAGGACAGGTAACATTCTTCGGTTTGCCGCTCATCCTCCCCCATCTTGGCAGACGATATGTACGCGGCCTCCATCAGCTGCATAATAAGAGCCAGCTTCTGATCAGTAACGGAGTCGGCACCGTACACATCCATGCGCGCTTTTGCGCCAGACCTGACATCTTAGTTTTAGATTTTCCGTAAAGACTTGAGTAACCGTCTAAGCTAGCGGACTTAAGCAAAAGAAGACTGCAACAGTAGCTTTTACCACGTCATTTTGTATGCAATCATGTATAATGAATTCTGAATTTTTCAATATATTCCAGGAGGGATTAAATGAATAAAGAAGTTATACGTGCATTAACAATCGCAGGTTCAGATGCCAGTGGTGGTGCCGGCATGGCAGCGGACTTGACTACTTTTGATGAATACGGCTTATATGGGCAAGTTGCTCTGACTACTGTAGTGACGATGGATAAGGAAAGCTGGGGACATCATGTAAGCAGTATGCCGATCTCTCTGATAAAAGCTCAGTTTGAAACTATAGCTGCCAGTACGGTACCCATTACTACAGTGAAAACCGGGATGCTCGGTACTGTTGAGATCGTTGAACTGGTTGCCGGCTTTTTAAAAGAAAATGAGTTTAAATATATCGTGATTGATCGTGTTTTGGCATGCAAGGGTACTGATGAAGTACTCAACCCGGAGACTGCGGACAGTATCCGCGACCTCCTGCTGCCTATGGCAACTGTAGCAACTCCCAACTTGTTTGAAGCAGGTGTTATGTCAGGTTTAGGGACACCGACAAGTCTGGAAGAGATGAAAAATGCTGCAGAAGCTATTCATGCCCTTGGCACCAAGTATGTCGTAGTCAAAGGCGGCAAAGTTCTTAATGCTGAAACAGCAATAGATATTCTCTATGACGGCGAAGATTTCACTGTACTTTCAAATCCGATGCTGGAGCCGGCCCACACTCACGGCGCAGGCTGTACTTTCTCAGCTGCTATCGCTGCCGGACTCGCACTGGATTTGGATATCCATGAGGCTGTACGTAAGGCTAAGGACTATGTTACTGCCGCTATCGAAAATGGTTTCCAATACAACGATTTTGTCGGCCCCCTCTTCCGTCCGGCATATCGCTTGAACAAGCAGGGTCGCTTTTAAACATCAGTCGTTTTGACCTCAGAGTAAAAGCGGTCTCCTGTAGGCCGCTTTATGTTATTATATTTATCAGGTCTCTTATAAATCTATAAGGAGTAGCGATGCTTCAGGTCAAAAATCTGACAATCACACAATCCAGGGATCTGCGAACCTTAGTTGATAATCTCAGTTTCCATTTGAGGCCTGGTGACAAGATGGCCATTATCGGTGCTGAAGGCAATGGCAAATCCAGCCTCCTGAGCCTAATTCACAATCCCCGAATGACTCTCCCCCATCTCTCCTGGACCGGCGAAATCAGCAAAGGAAGCAAACACAGTGCTCTGTTAGATCAGGAGATACCGGCCGAACTCTCTGCGCAAAAGCCTTTATTGCTTTTTGCTGATTATGTTGCTGATCCTGAGCTTTACAGGCTGGCATCTGAATTATCTCTTGATATAGATTTCCTCTTTTCCGACCGTGAACTCGCTACTTTTTCCGGTGGTGAGCTGCTTAAATTACGACTGCTCCTTCTTCTGATGAGAAAACCGGATATCCTACTTTTGGATGAACCCGGCAACGACCTCGATTTGCCTTCACTGCAATGGTTGGAAAAATTCATACAATCAAGTGAGAGAGCACTGATGTACATCTCCCACGACGAGAAGCTTCTATCAAATACTGCTAACTCGATCATCCATCTTGAACAGATCTGGCGACGCACAGAAGCCCGTAGCACTGTAAGCAGACTCGGATTTGATACTTACCGTGAGCAGCTATACGCTTCCGTTGAAAAACAAAATCAAATGGCGGCGAGAGAAGAACAAGATTACGAAGATAAAATGAGACGCTATCAACAGATACGCAGTCGTGTCGACCATGAATTGAACACTATTTCACGTGGGGACCCCGCAGGAGCCAGGCTGCTAAAGAAAAAGATGCAATCTGTGAAATCGACCGGGAAGCGTTTTGAGCGTGACTATGAGGCTCGCACGAGGCGAACGGATATAGAAGTTGAAATTGATTTTTTCGTTTCTGATTTATCAGAATTGCCTTCAAATAAAGAAGTCTTAGCGTTTCACTGCCCACAGCTCTTTATCGGTGACCGATTACTTGCAGAGAATTTGGAGCTGAGGATTAAAGGTCCTGAACGCATTGGCATTACCGGTCCCAACGGTTGTGGCAAAAGCACTATGTTGTTGGCCATCCTTGATCAGCTGAAGAAGAGAACAGACATCAGAGTATATTATATGCCGCAGGATTATTCTTCTGTGATTTTTCCTCCGGGCACAGCTATAGACTTCCTGTCTCCTTCCGGTAAAAAGGAAGATGCGCAAGTTGCTGCAGATCTGCTGGGAAGCATGCATTTCACACGTGACGAGATGCTACGGCATCCGAATGAACTATCCGGCGGCCAAAAGACAAAATTGTTGTATGTGAAATTGCGCCTGGAACAGCCGAATGTCCTCATTCTGGATGAGCCCACCCGTCATCTTTCCCCACTTAGCGGACCCACCAGTCGTCAGGCATTAAGCGCCTTTGGAGGTGCCATTATCAGCGTTTCACATGACAGACTCTATCTGAAAGAAGTGTGCCATCGGGTATTGCGTTTTACACCGCAAGGTTTGGTAGAAGAAGATACGGATTTATATCTATAAAGGACTCCCTGAAAATCTCTTAAAAGCCGCTTTTGCGCTCAAACCACAGTACGAGTCTATGTGGCAGAATCCTTGATATTACACGCAAGGTTTTCGCAGTCAAACTACAAACAGACATATCCTTGCCTTTATCTGATCTCTTCAGCGCTTTAGCAGCAACTTTTTCAACATCCTCTATACCGATTTTTTTTATGGGGTTGGCATCAATCTCGATACCGCTGACCTCGAAAAACTCAGTCTTCATAGGATTAGGACATACAGCCGTTACTGTAATATCGCGGTCTTTCAATTCCTGATATAAAGCACGCGAAAAACTGATGACATAGGCTTTGCTGGCTGCATATACAGCTCCCTTATATTGCGGCATAAAACCTGCCACTGAGGCCATATTGATTATGCGTCCACCGGCCTTCATATAGGGAAGGCAAAGAGAGGTTACTGCGGTCAGTGCCTGACAGTTGACCTCCACCATTCGTTCATTGCAATCCAGATCACAGAAAGCCTCAAACTTTCCGAAACCGGCCGAATTGATCAGTGTGTGAATCTGAGCTCTTTCAGCTTTAATCTCATCAAGCAGCTGTTCGCGCCATTTTTTATCTGTAATATCCCCTGGCAGTATCCGTGCCGGCTTGCTCAGCGATTCAGCAAGCTCACGCAGGCGATCTTCACGTCTGGCACATAGCCAGATTTCGTCCAGACGACTGTCCCTATCTAAATCTATGGCAAATTGACGCCCTATTCCTGATGATGCTCCGGTAATTATCGCAATAGTGGCATTTTTTCCGGAAGTTACTTCAACTGTCACCGCTTAACCTCGCTACTTTCGCTCTTATCTGTTAGTTAGATAGCATTGTAGCAAATAAGCTCCGAAATTTGCCAAAAACAAAAACAAACACGCTGTGTTTGTTTTCATAATGTTTGAGTATAAAGTTAAATAACAAAGTCGATTATTTCAGTAGCCTCTTTAAAGCAGATCTGTAAAAGATATACCCTTCAAGCAATTGTCAAAATAATCCTGCACTTTTTCGTAAGCTAAATGGATTTTACAATCCTCTGCCGCACCATGACTGCAATAAGCATCTTCCTCCAAACATCTGTTTATGCGAGTTGTATTTTCCATCGCATCTATGACCTCAAACAGACTTATTTCGCTTGCAGGTCTAGCCAGACAGGAACCTCCTTTGGCTCCTCTCTTCACAGAAACAATACCGGCTTCTCGCAATTTTTGTATTATTGAAGGCAAATAATTGCCTGGAATATTCATTTCTTCTGCAATTTTTGTGGTTGATAAAAGCTCATTTGTTTTCGCGAGCTGTAGAACAGCCCGAATTGCATAATCAGTAGTAATGTTTATCTGCATTAAGCAGCCCCCAAATCGATAATAATTTGTTGATATATACTTTATAATAGTGACTATGTTATAGATCATATTCTACTTAATTATAAAGATATATGTATAAGTATTTAGCCAACAAATTAAGCATAAGTTAAGATATTTAAATTGTCAAACAGCAGTCTGCTTAGAAAGACTATTCTATTTTAGTAATAAAAAAGCGTGAATTCTCCTATATTCCGGTTCGTGAGATAGAGTTGAATTCACGCTTATTAATTGTTTCCAATTATGTCTTAGTTATCGGAAAGTTTTAGTCTTCAAGGTTTTTCGGACCGAAGCCGTGAGGTAATAAGCTTGCCAGATCATTCTTTTCATAGTCTGTTATAGACCGGGCAACATAGACACTCATGCGGCCATCAGTAAACTCGTTAAGAAATTGGCGGCAGATACCGCAGGGGTAAGCTAATCCACGTTCCGGCTCAGACTTTCCGTCTTTCCAGCCGACAACTGCTATTGCAACAAAGCTCTCAGATCCTTCAGCTACTGCCTGCATGGCGGCGCCACGTTCTGCGCAGATTCCGGCCCCATATGCTGCATTTTCCACATTGCAGCCACTGAAAACTCTGCCATCAGAGCAGAGCAAGGCAGCCCCGACTTTAAACTCTGAATAAGGTGCGTAGGCCTTGTCCCGAGCTGTAATAGCAGCACGTATAAGCGTCTGAACCTCCAGTTCACTCAGTTCATTGTCTCTGACCTTAAACTCCGACATTGTTGACTCCTTATTAATAGCGGAAGCGAGCTGCAAATCTCTTGTCCATTTCCTTCACAGAAACCGGAACCATTACCACATTGCCACCCATATGAAAACAGTCTCGAACGAGTTGGTCAAATTCCTCTCTATCTTCATCACGGTAATCGCAGCGTACATACAAAGTCTCTATTTTGCATTCTTCGGCGGCCTTTTTTATGTCACTCATATTGGTTGTTGCCTTACCATCGGCTAGCCCTTTAGCCAGGCTATCCATGCCACGTTTTATTTTTTCATTCTGGATATTGTCAAAAATGCCGAGAATAGCGGTTTTCAGGCCTTGTGAGTCAAAGTCATGCAGCGGCTTGCCTAAATCCTCCTGGAGATATAGTTCGTTTGATGCAACCGAGCGCCAGTCGGCCATGTTTTCACGAACCCCTGACAAGATTACAGGTGATCTTTTCTCAACAAAATACGGAGTCAGATTTTCTTCAAGATATCGATAATATTTTATCTTATCTATTTCTTTCATTTCAGCAGCGGAGCGATGGCCATGAAATGCAGTACCGCCCTTACCGCCATAGCTACCGAAGTTCACAACTGAGCCGGGATCAAGATCAGGAAATAATTCCATAAAGCTCAGGACCCCGTGATCCTCGACTTCCTTCAATTTAGATCCGTCTCCATGGTGTAGGCTGAAACGGTCTCTGCCTATATCAAGAATGTAATGTGCGGATATATGCTGTTCAGCTGACAGTAAGGGCAGTAAATGCAGAATACCCTGTACTACCACCAAATCATCCACAGGCTCGGAAAGGTTATATATCAACATATTCCCGTCTCTTAAGAAAAGAGCGAAGGCTTCACTTCTGTCATTCCAGAAAACTGTATCACTCTGAAGGTCTTGAAGAATTTCCATTTGTTTTTTCAGAGCTTTTCGGTCCAAATATTTTGCCAGTTTCTCCTCTGCTTCCTTTATCAAATTCTTGAAACGGATGGCATGGGATCCCGGATCGGATCCTTCATGCGGAGTAGATTGGTAGAGTGATAAAACTGTACCAGCTTCATCATTCATTTTGCGGATTTTAGGGTGAAGTCTGTCCATAGTAAGCCCTTTCTATGATCATTCAGAATGAAAGATCAGATCGTTTAATAAAAATATTTTAACAGATAGCTATACTTCTTTCTGTCACAGCAGGATTATATTTAAAATAGCATCTGCTTAATTGTTTGTAATAAAAACATTCTTGTCATGTAATAAATAGCTCGGCGGACAGGTTTCCTTTAGTGTAAACTTAGCGAAGAACACGCAAAGAAAGGAATCTATTATGGATTTAGAAGCAGCAAAAGGATACAAAAAAACAAGAGACATAACGAATTTGATTAATATAGTCATGGACAGCGGCAACAGCATAGTGATTGAGCTGGATGAAAAAGCAGCCCCAATCACTGTCGCGAATTTCCAAAAACTTGTTTCAGAAGAGTTTTATAACGGCATAATTTTCCACCGTATTATTCCAGGCTTTATGATTCAGGGGGGTGATCCCAAAGGAACAGGAACAGGCGGTTCCGATGCGAAAATCAAAGGTGAATTCGCATCCAATGGTGTCGATAACCACTTATCGCATATTCGCGGGGCAGTTTCCATGGCCAGAACACAAATTCCGGATTCAGCAAGTTCACAGTTTTTCATCTGTCATGCAGACAGCGTTTTCCTTGATGGCGAGTATGCCGCTTTTGGGAAAGTTATTGAAGGCATGGACGAAGTTGACCGCATCGCCGGTCTTAAAACCAACAGAAGTGATTTTCCGGAAACTCCACCGGTTATGAAGCAGGTCTTTTTCGTACTCCAGGAAGAAGCATAAAGATAGTAAACATCGCCTTTGTCAGCGCCAATAATATGGATAAACATCGCCCGGACTCAGGGCAACCAGTTCACTGACGGTGACAAAGGTGAATCCCCTATCTATCAGTACAGGCAAGGCCCGGATAAAACCATCCACTGTTGTTTTGTGGATGTCATGCAGGAGAATAATGCTCCCTCCGGAACTGTAATTCAACAAATAATTGTAAACATATTGGCTGTCCCTATATTTCCAGTCAGCAGGGTCTATATGCCAGTATATAGTTGCCATTCCCTGTCTGCCGGCCTCCTGGTATACCGCCTGATTTCCGTAACCACCCGGTGGGCGCATAATAACAGGACTTACACCGGTGATATTGGCGATAATATTGCTGGTTCGGGATAGCTGACTCTGAAGTGTAGCAGAGTTAACCATAGACAAATATGCATGAGAATAACTATGGTTTCCCAGCTGGTGCCCTTCATTATGCATTCGGCTGATCAGTCCGGGATAAGCTTCAGCTCTGCTTCCCAGAACAAAAAATGTAGCTCTGACACCATATGCTTGTAATGTATCCAGCAATTGCGCAGTATAGGGCCCCGGACCGTCATCAAAAGTAATTGCTATGGCCCCGGCAGAATGCTGCGGAGGAGCCTGGCTCGTGGATGAAGAAGCCTCAGTAGTTAAAGGAGCTTCTGTATTAACGGTGGTCTTTGAGGTGCTGCCTTCTGTTGTCGGGCTAACTGAACCGGCTTGTACATAGCTTGTGCCTGGTGTCGTTTCCGCAGCAACTGTGGATCTTGTCCTCGTCTTTTTTTCGGGCAATGTCAAAGTAATCTTCGTTTGATCATCGGCTCTTTCTTCATTAGTTGTTGCCACCGACTCAGTTGATGGCCTGTGCGTTGTTGTGGACTTGCCTGTATCTGTATATAAAACTCTCAAGGCAGTTGTTGTCGGTGTAGAGCTTTCAGGTGAATTTTGTGGCTTATTAATACTGACCCCGCCTCCCGCCAAAAGAAGAGTCAAAACAAGTACGATCAAAGAAATACCTATAATCTTTTTACTGTTCATGGAAATATTTCTCTCATTCTTGTCCCGGACTTATTTGCGTTCATTCTATCATCTAATTTGTATCTTGAAATTTATTAGTAGTATCTCATCGCCCGAATTCAGTTTGGTATAATTCAACATTCTTGACAATAAATTCGCAGAAAGTTACGATCACTCTATACATTTATCATATATCTTCAGAGGGGGAAATTTATGGACAATCAAGATTTTGCAACTCGTCAGATCCATGCCGGGTCTTTAGAACGTGAGAACTTCAGACCTCTGGTAATGCCGATACATCAAAGCGCAACTTTTTACTTCGATAGTGTTGAACAGGGTGCTGCACTCTTCGCAGGCGAAGAAGATGGATATTTCTACACCAGGATCGATAACCCGAATCAAAGAGAACTGGCCACACGCCTTGCTGAATTGGAAGGCGGCGAAAGCGGCTTGGTTTTTGCATCAGGCATGGGCGCGATCAGCTCAATGTTCTGGTCTCTGGTCAGGAGCGGTGATCATATAATTGCGAACAAGACACTTTACGGCTGCACCTATGAACTCCTGTATGAAGGGTTCCCCCGTTTTAATATCGATGTTGATTTTGTTGATCTGAGTGTAAGCGGAATACTGGAGAAGTTTCTGCGTCCGGAAACGAGGATAGTATATATCGAAACGCCGGCAAATCCCAATCTGAAGATATCGGATATCAACTACCTTGCCTCTACAGCACATACTTACAATCCTGAAATCAAAGTTGTCGTAGACAATACCTTTGCGACACCCTATCTACAGCAACCATTGGGTCTTGGAGCTGATATCGTGGTTCATTCCTCCACCAAATACCTGAATGGCCATGGCGATGTGGTGGCCGGTGCTGTCATCTCCGACGCAGCTACAATCAAACTGATTGCAGATAATGGCCTGAGATATTTTACCGGTTCCGTTTTGGGACCCTTTGAATGCTTCCTGATATCCCGTGGACTGAAAACTCTTGATCTGCGCATGGAAAAGCATTGTGCGAATGCCCGGGAAGTTGCAGAGTTTCTTGAACAGGACAAACGGGTAAAGAACGTCAACTTTCCCGGGCTCCCTTCGCACCCGGCTTATAAGTTGGCTCAAAAGCAAATGAAGCTGCCGGGGGCTATGATCTCTTTTGAGTTAGCGGGAAATAAAGAGTACTGCGCCAATTTTGTGAATAACTGCAAGCTTTGTCGCTGTGCTGTGTCTTTGGGAGATGCTGAGACATTGATCCAGCATCCTGCCAGCATGACCCATAATTCATACAGCCCTGAAGCATTAGCAGATGCCGGCATAGCGGAAAACCTGCTGAGAATATCTGTCGGCCTTGAGTCCGCCTCAGATATTATTGCAGATCTGAAACAAGCTCTGGATCATTGCGATAATTGACAACTCTTATTTGCATTCGAAAGCCGGCTTTTGACATCATCGAACGCCGGCTTCCTTGATGTACTTAAATAAAATTTAAAACTCTTCGTACTGTAATTTATAGAGAACTTTGAAGAGACCGTTCCGCTCAAGAAGCTCGTCCCTTGTCCCCTGCTCCGCAACCCGGCCTTTATGCATAACAATAATCTTGTCAGCATTGGCAATGGTGGATATGCGGTGGGCTACAGCTATCATGCTGCGGTTAGCGGACATTTTGTTGATCGCATCCTGAATCAGGAGCTCAGTTTCCGTGTCAATATTAGCCGTCGCCTCATCCAATATCAGGAGCGAGGGTTTTGAAGCAATGGTACGGGCGAAAGACAAGAGCTGCCTCTGACCCGATGACAATGTGCTTCCTCGTTCCATAATTTCCTCGTCGTAACGTTTTGGCAGTTTCTCGATGAATGTGTCAGCATTAACTATTTTTGCAGCCTGCCTGACATCACTAGCAGATAGCTCCGAACGATTCAGGCTGATGTTTTCCATAACAC
>JAAYEX010000006.1 GCA_012728535.1 Clostridiaceae bacterium
AAGCAGTTGCCCGGGACGCTTTATACCGGGTGGGGCTGGAGGGTTTTGAGGAACGTGGTTATGCAAGAATATCCGGTGGTGAAAGACAACTGGTGCTGATAGCCCGTGCTTTGGCTCAGGGATCAAAGTATCTGATCATGGATGAGCCGACCTCCAGTCTTGATTACGGCAATCAGATGCGTATTCTCTCAATGGTGCGCAAGTTGACAGGCGATGGATATACTGTATTTTTATCAACACATCATCCTGATCAGGCTCTGCTTTTTTCTGATGAGGTGCTTCTGCTGCATGAAGGAAAAATAATGCAGCAGGGCAGAGCGGATGAAGTTTTGAGCTCGGAGAATCTATCTCTTATCTACGGTTTAAATGTTGAATTAGTGCCTCTGATGGGTGGAAAGATGTTTACCTGCATACCCACACAAGTATTAAAAGAGAATTAATATTTCGACATTATTTATTCGAACTAGTTACGCAATTATTCATACATCTATGCTAAGATCAAATCATGAATTCAGATCTGATTATACGCGGAGCGCGTGAACATAATTTACAAAATGTATCTCTGACAATTCCCCGTAACAAGCTAGTTGTTTTTACCGGAATTTCAGGTTCCGGTAAATCATCTTTGGCTTTTGACACAATCTACGCTGAAGGACAGCGACGTTATGTAGAGTCGCTTTCATCCTATGCCAGACAGTTTCTGGGACAGTCCAAGAAACCTGACGTTGACAGCATTGATGGATTATCTCCGGCTATTGCCATTGACCAGAAAACGACCAGCAAGAATCCCCGTTCTACTGTGGGAACGGTAACAGAGATTTATGATTACCTGCGTTTGCTTTATGCACGTGCAGGAACACCGCATTGTCCACAATGTGGGCGTGTAATTGAGCGTCAATCAATTGATCAAATCACAGACATTGTAATGAAAGAGGATGAGGGCAGCAGGCTTTATATTTTTGCGCCGGTTGTGCGTGACCGCAAAGGTGAGCACAAGAAAGTCCTGGAATATCTACGTGGTGAAGGTTTTGTCCGGGTCCGCATCGATGGTGTCATCTATGAGCTTGATGAAGATATAACTTTGCAGCGGACACAAAAGCACGTGATCGAGGTAGTTGTTGACCGCCTTGTGTTACGACCGGATATTCAGAGCCGACTGACTGATTCAGTGGAAACTGCTCTCCGCCTGGCAGATGGCCTGGTCACTATTCGTTTTGAAAAACGTTCTGACACAGATGAAATAGAATGGCGTGAGCAGCTTTTTTCGCAAAACTTTTCCTGCCCTGATTGTCAAATCAGCATTGGAGAAATTTCTCCCGGCATGTTCAGCTTTAATAACCCCTATGGTGCCTGCCCGGAATGCACCGGTTTAGGGGAACACACACATATTGATCCGGAACTGATCATGACAGATAAAAACCTTTCTCTGGAGGATGGTGCAATCTCGGCCATCGGCTTTAATTTCAAAGACACAAACAGCTGGGCACGGGCACATCTGAATGCCTTAGCGAAAAAGTATAAGTTCTCAATGAAAACTCCCTGGAAGGATTTGCCGGAAGATATCCGGAATTTAGTTCTTTACGGCGGTGACAAGCCCAAGCTGACAGTTGATACCAGCATGACGCGTTATGATCGGGGAGAGCCCTATAATACAACCTGGAGCGGTGTTGTGCCCGTGTTGGAGCGCCGTTATAAAGACAGTGGTTCAGGTGACATCAGAGATTATTATGATCAATACCTGGCCTTCACAGTATGTCCCTCATGTAAGGGAGGGCGTCTTAGACCGGAAAGCCTGGCTGTGACTGTTGGTGACCTGAATATTAAAGAGCTGACGGACTTGTCGGTAAGCGATGCGAATAGTTACCTGCAACAGCTGGAGTTTTCGGATCGCGGTAAGGCTGAAATAGCTGAGCCGGTGTTAAGAGAAATCAAGGCACGTCTAAACTTTATGTTAGATGTTGGATTGGAATATCTGACGCTGTCACGTGCCTCGGCGACTTTGTCCGGTGGTGAAGCACAGCGTATTCGTCTTGCAACGCAGATCGGGTCAGGCCTGACCGGTGTTCTTTACGTCTTGGATGAACCATCTATTGGTTTACATCAAAGGGACAATGCGCGCCTTCTGACGACGCTAAAGAATTTGCGTGATCTGGGCAATACAGTAATAGTTGTTGAGCATGATGAGGAAACTATCTGGGAAGCTGATGCTGTAGTAGACATCGGGCCCGGTGCCGGAGAATACGGTGGCACAATTGTAGCTTGCGGAAGACCGGAGGATATTGCCAAAAATGATGACTCAATAACCGGACAATATCTTTCCGGAAGAAAAAGGATAGCCATACCTGATGAACGCCGGCCACAGAATCAGGGCTTTATAAAAATATTCGGAGCTGCTGAAAATAATCTTAAACAAATTGATGTTTCAATTCCTTTGGGAAATCTTGTTTGTATAACAGGGGTTTCAGGATCGGGCAAGAGTTCTTTGGCTAACGATGTTTTGCTAAATAAATTAGAGGCAGAACTGCAAGGATCACGCCGCCGCATGGGCAAGTTTGATCGAATTGAAGGTATTGAACAGCTGGATAAGGTAATCTCTATTGACCAGTCTCCGATTGGACGTACCCCACGGTCGAATCCGGCAACATATACCGGAACTTTTGATTTGATCAGAAAGCTCTTTGCAGAGACGCCCGAAGCTAGAGCACGGGGTTACAAGCCGGGTCGCTTCAGCTTTAATGTCAAGGGTGGCAGATGTGAAGCCTGTCAGGGTGATGGTGTCAATCGCATTGAGATGCATTTTCTGCCGGATGTTTATGTAACATGTGAGGTCTGTGGCGGTTTGCGTTATAACCGTGAAACTCTGGAAGTTTCTTATAAGAACAAGAATATCAGTGAAGTACTCAATCTTACAGTAAAAGAAGCTCTTGAGTTTTTTCAGAATATTCCGGGTATAGCGCGAAAACTACAGACTCTGCTCGATGTCGGATTGGGATATATTCGTCTGGGACAATCCTCGACGGAGCTGTCAGGAGGAGAAGCACAACGCATCAAACTGGCTTCGGAGTTGTCAAAGCGTGATACCGGAAAAACTTTCTATATCCTGGATGAACCGACAACAGGTCTTCATGCTGCTGACGTACACAATTTGATAGATGTCTTGCATCGCCTGGTCGAGTCAGGAAACACAGTTTTAATTATTGAGCATAACTTAGATATAATCAAAACAGCGGACTACATAATTGACTTGGGACCGGAAGGTGGGGAAAAGGGTGGCTATCTGGTAGCGGCCGGAACACCGGACGAACTGGCGGCTAATAAAGACTCCTATACCGGTCAATACCTTGCGCAAATACTTAAGCGAGTGTATTCTGCAGTTTCCCGGGAAAACATTGTAACAAGCGTGATCAGAGCTTGAGCAAAGCTAAATGATCACATATTATAAAATTAAGGATACCAAGAACGGATATGCAAATGAGTAAGTGTTCTATATGTAAAGTTAATGAAGCTGTTGTCTTCGCCAACAAGCTAAAAGATGGTGAAAACCGTATCGAAGGTGTTTGCCTTAAATGTGCCTACGAGCAGGATCTTGGAGGTATGACGAATCTCTTTGAGCGTGTCGGAGTTACTGAAGACAATGTTGATGAGATTACTTCACGCGTGAATCAGATGATGGAGCAGTTTTCCGGCCAGAATCCGGAAGAAGTTCTAGGCATGCTGTTGAAGGGGCAATTTCCTGACCTCTCCAGTGTAGAATGGGCCGGTTCAGATGATGACTCCGAATATGAGGAAGTCGAGGATGAAGGTGCAGATACCAATGATCGCAGGCTTAGTAGCCAACGCGACGACCGGCTGATCCCTCAGGACTCTTATGGGGAACTGGTACCTGCCAATATCGGCAATCCGGAAGATGATGACCGAAGCAGAAGACCGCGTCGCAAGCCGCGTCGCAAGTTTCTTGAGCAATTCAGCACCAATTTGTCTCAAAAAGCTGCCAATGGTGAGATAGATCGCGTTATCGGCCGTGATGATGAACTGAATCATCTTATCCAAATTCTCAATCGGCGCACCAAGAATAATCCGGCATTAATTGGCGAACCCGGTGTGGGGAAAACAGCTATTGCTGAAGGCCTTGCAGTCAGAATTCACGAAGGAAAAGTACCCGCAAAACTTTTAAATCAGGAAATGTTTCTGCTCGATATGACAGGTATGGTTGCAGGTACTCAGTTCAGAGGCCAGTTTGAAAGCCGCATGAAGGGCGTCGTCGAAGATTGTCGTCGTTCTGGAAATGTAATTCTGGTTATTGACGAGCTTCACAATATTATGGGTGCGGGCGATGCTGAAGGCGCGATGAATGCCGGAAACATACTGAAACCTGCTCTGGCAAAAGGTGAAATTCGTGTTATCGGCTCAACCACATTAGACGAGTATCGACGTCATATTGAAAAAGATTCAGCTCTTGAACGTCGTTTCCAAAAAGTAATGGGGGAAGAACCCAGTAAGGAAGATACTTATGAAATTCTTATGGGTATTAAAGACTATTACGAAGACCATCACCATGTATTATATCCTGAACCGGTAGTGAGGGAGGCGGTACGTCTTTCTTCACGCTATATTACTGAACGCTATTTACC
>JAAYEX010000174.1 GCA_012728535.1 Clostridiaceae bacterium
GAAAGAAGATGTCCTGAAAGATATCAGCTTTACCATCAAAGAAGGTCAGACCGTGGGTATTGTCGGACGTATCGGCAGCGGCAAGACAACGCTGCTAAAGCAGATTCTTCGTTTTTATCCACAAAAGGCAGACCAGGCTAACGCCCTGAGAGCAGACCTTGAGAGTCTGCTAATTAACGGCAAGCCCATCTATAAATACCGCCGCAGTGATGTTCGCAGCAGGGTCGGCTATGTGCCTCAGCAGACTATCCTTTTTTCAAAAACCATAAGGGAGAATATTTTGCTGGGCGATCGCTCTCTTTCCGAAAACTGGCCCTTAAATGAGCAGGATCTGGAAAAACAAAAGGAACTGCGCAAGCTGAGTTTCCGCGAAATCCAGCAGGAAATGAAAGAACGTGATGCGGCAGCTGTCTTTTATTGGGACAAGGCAGGCGAGGAAGAGGAAGAAGAAGTCGGTGACGAATCATGCTTTTTGGAATGTGATCCGATTTTCCAACTGGCTATTGACACTGCTGATTTTTGCAAGGACCTGGAGATTTTGCCCAGGGGCCTGGAGACTATGGCCGGAGAGAAGGGTATCGCCTTGTCCGGCGGTCAGAAACAGCGTATTGCTATTGCCCGAGCACTGATTTCCGACCCGGAGCTTTTGATTCTGGATGATTCACTGTCCGCCGTTGACGGCACTACCGAGGAGAATATTCTGCGCGAACTGCGCAAACAGCGCCGCAGCAGGTCTACAATTATCAGTGCTCACCGCCTGTCTGCCGTAATGGAAGCAGACCTGATTCTGGTGTTGGAAGACGGCAAAATCGCAGCACGCGGCACGCACGAGGAATTGATGAAAGAAGGCGGCTGGTATCAGGTCCAGTATCTGAAACAGCAGCTGGAACGGAGAAGTAGCTGATGTCAAAAGGTCAGGATAAAAAAGCACGTAAAGCAAAGGAAAGGGCAAGTCTGAAAAGGATTCTTGCTCTGACTTCGCGCGTCAAAAAACCTCTGACCATCGGTATTGCTCTCTCCCTGATATCGGTCTTGTTCGATCTTGCCGGTCCTTATTTGGTCGGGAGGATTATGGATAGTGAGATATCCGTCCATGGCCGCGTGGAACCGCGCACCTTTTACCTGCTTATCGTTTTATATGCCCTGGCTGTCCTGGCCTCCGCTTTAACGCGCTTTTTGGGACAGATCAGCAACCAGAGAGCTGCCAATGAAGTGTCAAAAAGTGTGCAGAAGGACATCTTCCGTCATGTGCAGAAGCTGCCCATCTCCTACTTCGACTCTTTACCGGCCGGCAAGGTAGTTTCGCGCGTCACCAATGATACCCGGGCGCTGCGTTCCTTCTTCCAGGTTGTCCTGTCACAGATGCTGACGGCATTGCTTTATTCACTGGGCATAATGATTGCCCTGGCCAGTATCGACCTGAGGCTGCTGGCTATTGCCATGCTCTCCTTCCCAGCACTCTTCTTTCTTTTCCGCGACTACCGGCGCAAAGCTTCCAAGCTGAATTATCAGTATCGTCGCGGCGTCAGCGAATTAAATGCCAGCCTCAATGAGAACATTGAGGGCATGGAAGTGATTCAGGCCTTCGGTAAAGAACGCGCCATGTACGACGACTTCAACAAAGTCAACGAATATGTCTACCACAAGGGGCTGGGCATGTCCCATCTCTTTGCCTACAATACGCACACCGCCACCGGGGCACTGAATTATCTTTTGCTGGCTCTGGCCCTGCTCTACTTCGGTTACGGCCACCTGCAAGCAGCCTATGTGGTGCCCGTAGGCCACCTTTATATTTTCATCGACTATATGATTCGCTTCTTCGGTCAGATGAATAATGCTATGACCAGGCTGGGTGAACTGGAGCGGTCTCGCAGTGCTGCCGACCATGTTTTCGAACTTCTGGACCAGCCCGTACCGGACTTTGGCGGCGAACCCATGCCTGAGATGGAGGGTGAGATTGAGTTCAGAGACGTCACTTTCGCCTACAAAGCCGATGAGGATGTCCTGCGCAATATTAACTTTTTTGTTGAAGCAGGTGAAACCGCTGCCTTTGTCGGACAGACGGGCTCGGGTAAGTCGACTTTAATGAACCTGATCTTCCACTACTATTCACCCCAGTCCGGCCGGATCTCGATCGACGGCAAGGATATTGAGGACCTGAATGAAGACGACCTGCGCTCGCATATGGCAATCGTCTCACAGGATCCTTTCCTCTTTGCGGGCAGCATCGAGTCCAACATCACCCTGGGCAGAAAAGACCTGGACAGCGATGATGCACGCCATGCTTTGATCGAGGTAGGCGGCGAACATTTTATCAGCAAACTCAAAGACGGGCTGGCGACTGAAGTAAAGGAAGGCGGAAAAGAGTTTTCCGCCGGAGAAAGACAGCTGATTTCCTTTGCCCGCGCATTGGCTCAGAATCCGCATATTCTTATTCTCGATGAGGCCACCTCACATGTTGACACAGAAACTGAATCAATTATTCAGCACGGTATCGAGCGTCTGGCAGAAGGCCGCACCACGCTGATCATCGCCCACCGCCTCTCCACTATCCGTCACGCGGAAAAGATCTACGTTCTTGACCAGGGACATATCGTGGAAAGAGGCACACATCAGGAGCTGATCCAGCAAAAAGGTATCTACAGCAACATGGTAGCGGCACAAGGAATGGAACGAAACGTGATACACTAAACTCGTGTATGGTATGCGCCCATTTTTTACAGCGTAAATCTAAATAAGGAGAAATACGATGCTCTTATTTTTTGGTTTGGAAAACTGGATGAGCTATCGTGAGCCCTATGGATTTTCCATGATGGCTACTCCCAGCGAAACCTACTCTTCACATCTGGCGATCATTCCGGGCAAACGTCGTGTCTTGCCGACCAGCCTGCTCTTCGGAGGCAATGCCTCGGGTAAATCTAATTTCTTTGATGCCATCGGGTATTTACGCGGTTCAGTGCTGGGACATTATCTTCCTGAAGATAGCCTGCCCTTTTTGTTAGATGAAAAAAAACGACAATCGCCTACAAATTTTCAAATAGATTTCCTTTATCGTGAAAAGCTCCTGCGCTACCAGCTTTCGATTGACAGAAGCCGGGTCTTGCATGAGGCTCTCTACGAACTTGACCGGGATTTAAGTGCTGAGACTACAGTTTTTCAAAGGCAGCTTGATGACTTGCTCCATTCCGATTCTTTGTCGGAAGAGGCAATTGCCGGAGCTGAGGAATACCTGGCCTGCGACAATTCCAAGCGGCTGCTCTTACGGCAACTGATAGCGGAATCGGATGCAGCGGAATCTGCCTACATGTGGTTCAGGGAAAGTCTTTCTGTACAAAACAGCCGTTTTTCAGAAGAAGCACGCTTTGACCTGATTGAGTCTTTGGGAGAAAAGCCACAACTGCTTGACCTGATCAACAAGCTGCTGCCACTGCTCGATAACAGTATTGACCACTTCGAGCTGGCTGCCAACAAAGATAAACAGCTCTTTGCCGTTCATCGCGACACCTCCGGCAAGGAAATCCGCTTCCCCTTGCAGCAGGAATCATCAGGCATTCGGCATTTATTGGATATCCTTCCGCCTCTGATCCTGTCGCTGGATGACGAGGTCTCCCAGGCTCACGTGATGGTCATTGATGAGTGGGATCGAAATCTGCATAGCCTTCTGGCTCAGGAGCTGTTGAATTTCTTTTTGGACCAGCGACGTCCGGATAGTCGCACCCAGCTGATTATCAGCAGCCACGACCTGAATTTGCTGAACCGTGAGATGTTTCGCAGCGATGAGCTTTGGATAACCGAGCGCCTCTCGGATGGCAGTTCAACCCTGATTCCGCTTTCGGACTTCAAGGCTTTGCAGGAAGATGAAGTAGATTATCGTCAACTATATTTGGAGGGGCGTTTGGGCGGTATCCCCAATCTGAACGCTTTCCTCCTCAGTGACTGGCCACAAGATGCAGAGGTTGAAAATGACCACTGAGCAAAAGACCGGTACGGGATCTCCCTTTGATAATTTGAATACAATCGCCAAATCACACTGGCAGCGGCGTGCCGGTGACCGTCCTCTCATTCATCAGGTTTACGTATCCTGCGAAGGGATGGTGACCGAGCCTGAATATTTTGAAAGACTGAGACCCTTTGTCCGCGAAAACTATCGTTTAGTGATTGTTAAGCGCGAATTGAAAGAAGTCGGCCACTCCTCCCCGCCCCACATCCGGCGAAAAATTGAAGATTATCGCCGCATACGTCGAATCAGCCTAGACCAGGATGACGAGCAATGGCTGGTTTTCGACGTTGATTCCTGGACGCCGGAGCAATTTGCCGAGACTTATCGTTGGGCAGCTGCCCGCAAAAAGAATTTTCTGGGTATCAGCAAACCAGATTTCGAGTTCTGGTTACTCCTTCACTTTGAAGATCCGATCGATAAATTGAATCGCGACGGAATCTATGCACAGCTTCGCTATTACATTCCGGGATATAAAAAGCATATGCCGGATTACGAATTAACAGCCGACTTTATCAAAAATGCTATGGACAGGGCTCGCCGCCGCCACCGTTTAGAGATAGGTAAGGACGTACCGCAGAAAATAGCCCGTAGTGTCAAGGGTATCGAGTACAAGGAGCGCTGGGAAAGGCTTCTTGAACTGGCCGAAAAATATAATTATGAAAAGCCTGAAGAAATGGCCGAAGCCGCCTTTTCCAAAGAAAACGGATCCACTGTTTATTTACTGGTCGAGCATCTGGTGGGAAAGAACCCCGGCAGAGATGTCGAACGTAGCAAAGCTGCGCACCAGGTGGAATACGAGTACAGCCGGCAGGAGATGAGATGAATAACAATGACATAAAAGTATACTGCAGGGACCTTAATCGCTACGGGCAGGCAGTCTGCGTCGAGCTGGCTAC
>JAAYEX010000175.1 GCA_012728535.1 Clostridiaceae bacterium
GATCCATCCACCCGGACTTCTGCCGGATGGAAGACCTCTGTCAATTCAAAGAGCCTGAAAGATTCTCTGAAACGCAGGTTTTTCTGAACCGCCTCAAAGAGACCGGGTATCAGAGAAGTGCGCAGTCTGCTTTGGGTCGGTGCAGGCGGGGCTGCTAATTGCAGGTGATCTTCAGGGTTTAAACCTGCAGATTTGATATACAAGTCGTCAATCCAGGGATAGGTGAAAATTTCATGAAAGCCACAGCGATTGGCCAGGTATTCCCGGATCGCACGATCAAGGTCTTCAACTGGTTGATTGACCGGTTCCTCCAGTTTTATGCCGGGCGCGACAAAGTCAAAGTTTTCGTAGCCGATCATGCGAGCTACTTCTTCAAGAATATCGTGACTTAGTGAAACATCTCCTGTAGAACGCCAGGAAGGAACACTGACCTCAATCTTGTCCCGGTCCGTCTGCTCAAGTTCGAAACCGAGCGGCGTCAACAGTTTTTCAATCTCATCTGCTTCGATATCTCTGCCGAGTCCACCTTTGAGGAAGCTTCGTCTTACCTCGATCCTGGCGCATTCTGTTTTCACAGGATAAGTATCCTGGTAAGCCACAAGCTTTGCGTTTGGCAGGAGTTCACGGATCAGTTTGTCTGAAAGAGCGAGCGCCTGATCTACGCGTTGGGTGTCGATAGACTTCTCAAAGCGGGTTGATGCTTCAGTACGCTGATCGTAACGTGTGGCAGTCCTTCTGATCTGCCTGGCTTGAAAGTTTGCCACTTCCAGGACCAGACTGTTTGTATCGGGCAAAATTGAGTCGCGGGCTCCACCCATAACACCTGCCAGAGCCAACGGACCACGGTGATCGCAGATGACCAAATCTTCTTCTGTCAGGTTCAGGTCCTTCTTGTCCAGGAGTTCTAATTTTTCACCCTCATGGGCATGGCGGACAATAATGCCTTCATTGACGTGGGTGGCGTCAAAACCGTGAGTCGGCTGGCCTGTTGCCAGCATGACGTAGTTGCTGATATCAACAAGTAAATTGATGGGACGCTGCCCGACAGACCAGAGTCTTTGCTGCATCCAGAAGGGAGAGGCTATGTTCTCAACACCTTCGTAGACTGCAGCTACATAACGACGGCAATGTTGCGGCGATTCGATCTCAACGCTGTATGTGCCCACGTCATCTGACAGCCGGAAAGAACCCAGTGGTTTCAGCTCCAGATTGTAAATGGCGGAAAGCTCACGGGCAATTCCGTAATGACCCCAGAGGTCCGGCCGGTTAGTCATAGATTTATTGTCTATTTCGAGGATGTAATCTTCCAGATCAAGAGCATCAGCGAGGGCTGTACCGGGTTCAGCCTTAAGCTCCGATACGTCTAAAATATGTTTCTCTTCGTGAGGGAAGAGCTCTTCCAGCCCGAGCTCAATGGCCCCGCAAATCATGCCGTAAGACATGACACCGCGCAACTTGGCCGGTTTTATCTCGACAGGCTCGCCCTGGCCATGCCAGCGGACCATAGACCCCGGAATCGCAACGGTTACCAGCTGATCAACTTCCAGATTTGAACCCCCGCAAACTATTTTCAGGGGCTCTTCTCGGCCAACATCGGTTATAACAACACTAAGCAGGTCAGCATCGGGATGCTTTTCAACGGAGATGATCCTGCCGACAACGATGCCGTCCAGAAGTTCGTGTGTCGATTCGACACCCTCAACCTCTACGGTTCTCATGGTCAGATCATAGGCCAGCTGTGCAATATCCAGGTCATCCGGCAAATCTATATAGTCACGAATCCAGTTCAATGATAGTTTCATTTTACTCAGCTCCTTAAATCCTACTTATACTGCTCGAGGAAACGCAGATCGGCACTATGCATCAGGCGGACATCGTCGATGCCGTAACGCATCATTACAAGACGGTCAAGACCGATATTAATGTAAAATCCGCTCCACTCATCCGGGTCCAGCCCTGCCGCTTTCAGTACGTTGGGGTGGGGTACTCCACCCGGCATGACCTCAATCCAGCCGACATGCTTGCAGGTGCGGCAACCTTCACCGAAGCAAACCTGACACTGCATATCTATCTCGAAACCCGGTTCGACAAAGGGGAAAAAACCGGCCCTCATTCTTACAGGCACATCATGACCGAAAACCTTGGACAAGATTGTCTGAACAAAGAGCTGTCCTGAAGCAAAGGAAAAATCTCTTTCTACAATCAGAGCTTCATATTGGTAAAAAGCACGCTCATGGTTGGCGTCAGTTGCCTCATTTCGGTAAACACGTCCCGGATATACAAAGCGGGCCGGAGCACCATATTGCTGCAGGTAACGCACGGATGCCCCTGTCAGATGTGGGCGCAGGGCCAGACGACCGGCACCGGACTCATTTTCCGAACCCGCCAGCCAGTAAGTATCCATTGTTTCGCGTGCCGGATGATCCGGAGGAAAGTTCAGATAATCGAAAGCATAAAGCTCACTTGAAATCTCGTGCTCCCTGTATATTCGAAAACCCAATGAACGGAAGGCGTCGTTCAGGTCGTAGCTCATCTGCGTGATAGGGTGCAAACTGCCGCCTTGTGGCATAATTCCGGGCACTGTCAGATCAGCCGGCCGGCTAAAGAGGGAAGCAGTGCTCAAAAGCTCGGCCTCTTTCTTATCAATCGCCTCTGTCACTTCTTTCTTGATCTCATTCGTGTCCTGTCCGAAGCTTCGACGCTGTTCTGCCGGTCTTTTTCCGACGCTCTTTAAAAGCTCCGTAATCAGACCCTTACGGCCGAGCAGCGACTGCCTGACCTCATCGAGAGAGCTGCGGTCAACTGCGGCACCAACAGCCGCCAGTGCGTCCTCTCTTACCTTAATAAGTTCATCCAACATATTCTCTTACCTTTCGTCTCGGAGGCAAAATGCTTCCTGAGTTCTTTGTCTTTTTTAAAGTAAAAATCCCACGGAATAAATATTCCATGGGACGAATCATCGCGGTACCACCCAGGTTGCGGATCTGCATTGTATTGATATCAATCCGCCACTCATGAAGTTTAACGGCATTCCGCCGGCCGTCTGCTAAACGGCAGCTCCGAGGGTGAATGGTAATCCGGATCACCGGGGACAGATTCCAGCCACGTCTGTCCTTCTCTGACGGTGCCTTTGTTGAGATTACTTTGCTTCCTCATCAACGCTGTTACGGAGAATTTTAGCCGATCTGCAGGAGGCTGTCAAAATATCAGTTTAAGTTGATCATCTGCCCCGAAACGATGAGTTCTGCAATCTTGCTGTGACCTCTGCGGCCGATTTGCGAAAGGATGGAAGCAAGCTCACTCGGCAGGTCTTTGCCACCATTGAGATGCATGGGAACCAGGTAATCGGGCTGAAAATACTCAAGGAAAGTAAGGGCCCCTTTGAAAGCCATTTCTTCAAGTCGTTTGTCAACCGGAACAAAGGCACTAATGAGCTGCCTGGCTTCCGCAGGCAGAGTATTATCCTCTGTGATCGCTGTCCAGCTGGCGGCCATCCGACTGACTTCCGCATTGTAGTCAGCTTCCATCTGTTCTGAGTCCTCATCCTGCCAATCCCAGTCGTTCAGATCTCCCAGGTGAATGTAGCTGCCGCTTGTCGTTACAAGGAGGAAGGATGAGCCCTCGTCAGTAGAAGCGAAAATAGCAAGCCGGATCAGGGAAGGAATAGCAGACAACTCTTCTTCGAGCACAGTATTGGGATCAACATAAAAGATCTTTTGCTGCTCCTGGTCTGCAGCCACGTGCAAAGACTCTGAATAGCAGGAACTATCCAGTATGTAATAAGTCGGGGCCTGGCTTTCAAAAGACATAATCTTCGGATTCCAGTGGTCAGCATGGTTGTGGGAAACAAGGAAGACAATAGTTTTGCTGCTTACGGCATATGTATCCAGAATACCGGCAGGATCTCTGTAATAGTCAAAAACAAGAATAAGGTCTTCCAGCTCCAGCAAAAACCCACTGTGTTCCAGCAAATATAATTTGGTATGCATTCTATTCCTCCTGAAAAAGCTCATGGCATCAGCAGTGTCTTTAGCAAAGAATAGCTCATCTGTAGGATCTTTCCCGGTTCAGGTAACATATTCATCGAAAGCTTTCAGCCGATCATTTAGAGTATAAAGTCATTGGAATAAGAGATACTGAGAAGCTCAGTATTTAATTTCATATTTTTGTGTATTAAGGGGATCAATATGGATGAGATAGTTTTCGCCAACAAGGCTTTTAGGAAGGTAACTGATTCGGAAGCAATTCACGAGGCCGTCTACCTGATTGAAAATCAGGCAGGGACCATGCGTAAAACCCAAGGATATGGTGGCAAGGATCAGGATTCTCCTTTGTTAATGGCCAGCATCTCTAAACTCTTTACCACTGCAATTGTGCTCATGCTGATGGAAGAGGGTCGGCTTAAGTTGGAAGATAAACTAAATCTTTACATCCCGGAGGAGATTCTGGATGGACTGCATGTTTATAAAGGTAAAGAATACACCCAGGAGATTGAGCTGTATGATCTTTTGTTTCAAAGCAGCGGACTGCCGGATTATTTGAGTGAAGGCAGGCAAGTTAAGCAGCAGATGAAAAGAGAGGATTTCTTTTACAGTTTTAACGAGCTGATAGAAATGACTAAAGAGCTGCCTGCTCATTTTCCGCCGCGCAAAGGCGGAGCTCAGTACACAAATATTAATTTCGATATTCTGGGTCAGATAATTGAAAAAGTGACAGACAGACCGTTGGCGGAAGTCTATCATAAAATGATTTTTAATCCTTTGGGGCTTGACAATACCTATCTGGTGGCTAGCGAAAATGATTTTGTTCCTGATATCTATGTGGAAGATCGCAGAGTGGCGCGGCCAAATGCTATCAGAACTTTTGCTTCCAGTGGTGGGGGAGTCACTACTGCCAGAGAACTCATGATATTTTTGAAGGCATTTTTCAATGACCGGCTATTTAAACAGGAGAGTTTTGATCTCATGAGAGAGTATCGCAAGTTGCAGTCGTCCATGCGACCCGTTCAATATGGGGGGGGCCACATGAAGATATCTTTAGGGACCATCAATACATTTTTTATGGGAACAGGATCCCTGCTCGGACACGTGGGTACAACCGGATCATTTGCTTTTTACCATCCTGAAAACGATTTGTTTTTGGTTGGTGATTTGAATCAGATGGAAATTCCTGCGCGTCCGCATCGCTTTGTCACGCGACTGGCCCTGTCGAGAAAAGAGTAAGTCTTTTTTTAAATTATGTATAGAGAGAATGCAAAGCTTTAAGCTCTCTATCTGATAAGATATTAGAGAATAATGTGTATAACAAAAATATGAATTCCAGGGGTTGTTAAGTGAGTAAAGAAAAGAAAGATCCGCAAATTAGAATTGTTAAGGATGGTCCCTATATTGTGACCGGAAATGTGCCTTTGTATGAAAAGATCATCACGCCGCATGGAGAGAAAAGTTATGTCTATGAAGATGGACAGGAACTGCCACAGGCTAACACTTATACCCTTTGCCGCTGTGGAAAGTCGAAGAACCCGCCATTCTGTGATGGACGTCATATCAAGGAAGGTTTTGACGGGACGGAAACAGCCTCTAAAGATAATTATGTAGATAGAGTTAAGCAGAGAATCCTGGGACCGGACATGGAACTATATGATGACGGTCGCTGTGCTTACGCCAGATTTTGTCATCGGGAAGCCGGGGATGCCTGGGAATTAGTTGAAATGACCGGGGAAGATGAAGATTTAAGAGAAGAGGCGATAAAAGCTGCCTGCCAATGTCCAACGGGCCGTCTGGTTTTAACCGATGATGAAGGAAATGTCATCGAGCCTGATTATGACCCGGCAGCTGAAATCCTGCAAGACCCTGAAAAGAGTGTAAGTGGCCCTGTAGCTGTTAAAGGCTATATACCATTAGTTTCAGCAGATGGAGATACCTACGAAGTCCGGAACCGAATTGCTTTGTGCCGGTGTGGACAGTCGAAAAATATGCCCTTTTGCGATGGACAACACTGGCATAAGGGATTTCAGGACGGTCTGTACAAATTCGATAAGTCAGATCAGGACTGATACCTGTGAACTATGTTTATATTCTGGAATGCAAAGACGGAACGCTCTATACCGGTTGGACTACTGATATTGATCGGCGTTTAGAAGAACATAATGCCGGCCTGGGCTGTAAGTATACCAGGAGCAGATACCCGGTAGAGCTGCGTCATCTGGAAGAATTCGCGACGAAAGAAGAGGCCCTTAGCCGGGAGATTGCCATTAAGAAACTCAGCCGGTCTCAGAAGTTGGAGTTGATAAAAGACTCGGGGCAGTAGAGCCATCCGGTGAAGAGGGGCACGGAGAATATTATGTAGCCACTATGGGTTAAATCCGGTCAGCTGCGAACTTATCTATTTCGTCTAGTAGATTTTGCATCAGCATTTCCTGATCATTTCCTTCGATATCCAGACCTTCGGCGAAGAAGCATTTGTATTCATCAATGCCAAAAAATACTGACAAAGCTTCCATGTAAAGAGAGCCCATTTCCAGAGGTGTATTTTCATAATAACCACCACGGGTGGTAACAAAGATCAGCTGTCGTCCCTGTGACATACCATGGCAGCCTTCAATGTCTGCGTAGAAAGTAATCCCATCCACTGAGATATTTTCAATGTAGGTTTTTAACAAGGCCGGAAAGCCCAAATCCCAGAAAGGTGCTGCGATCACAATCACATCTGACTGAGCAAATTGATGTGCGTAATCAAAGCGCCGGTGCTTGCGCTGTCCTTCTGACAGCAGATACTCTCTCTGCAGAAAGAAATCTCCGCTCAGATAATGCAAGGGCTCGTCCATGAGACAAAGCGACTCTATTTCATATTTCCCGCTCTCTTCAATTTTCTTCATAAGATGATCAGCTGCTCGCTTTGTGCGGGATTCTTCCCTGCGGATACAGGAATCAATATACAGTAGTTTTTCCATTTATATATATTCCAAACTTTCTATTAAATATTCTTTTGATCGATATAATCTACATTGTGTCACATTGTTTGTATAGAGTATTGGCTAATTTTATGGAATTGACAAGGGAAATTAGATGTTTATACTTAATATAATATAAATTGCATGACAAAAATACTTTAATGCAATTTAAAGGGAGGAAAAAATGAAAAAAATTCTAATGACTTTGCTTAGTCTGATTATGGTAGTGGCGATGGTGGCATCTTGTACACCTTCAACACCTCCAGAGCAGCCTACAGACGCACCGTCGACACAAGCTCCTGTTGAAACCGAACCGGGTGGTGAAGAACCGACCGAGCCGGTTGTTGAACCGACCGAACCGGCAGGAAAAGTGTATAACGTTGTTAATCTGGTTAACGGAACTCTCGGAGACAGATCATTCTTTGACTCAGCAGAAGCCGGGTTAGCTGAATTGGCAGCAGCCGGTCGCATCACCTATCGCACCATTGAAATGGGTGGTGATGACGAAGATCAGCCCAAGTGGCTCAGCACTCTTTATGAAGTCTCCGAATCAGGTGACTATGACCTGATTATCTGTGGCACCTATCAGATGCCGGATTACCTGAATGAAGTAGCCGCTGAATACCCCGATCAGAAGTATTTGATCTATGACTCAGCAGGTGATGGCGATAACATCGTTAACATCAACTACAAACAAAACGACATGGGTTATCTGGTAGGCGTCTTTGCAGCCGCTATGACACTGGAAACCGATTTGGACAACATCAATGACGAATCAGTCGTCGGTTTTGTCGGCGGCGTTGACAGCCCCGTCATCAATGACTTCCTCTATGGATTCCTTTTGGGTGCACAGTACTCTAACGCAGACATCAAAGTAGATACCCGTTACGTCAACAGCTATGTTGATCCTGCCAGAGCCAAAGAGTTGGCCCTTTCCATGATTAACGATAACAACTGTGACATTATCTGGGGTGTATCAGGAAACTCAGGTAACGGTGCTGCGGAAGCTGCTCTTGAAACCGGTAAAGCCTGGTTCATCGGTGTTGACTCTGACCAGGAGCTGACCCTGTCCAAGGAACTGGCTGCAATCACACTGACCAGTGGATTGAAGAATATCGGCAACTCAATTGTTTGGTTCTTTGATGAACTGGATGCAGGCCGCGAGCATTACGGTGAAGACATCCTTCTCGGTATCCCCGAAGGCGGAGTCGGCATTGTGACTGATAAGAACTTTGACAAATATGCAACTGATGAAATCAAGGCTCTGGTTGAGGAAGTTATGGAAGGTATCGTCAACGGTACTATCGAAGTTCCTACAGCTATCGGCGATACATCGGGAGCTGCTGAAAGATTGAGAGATTCACTGCAGCCATAAGCTCTTAATAAAGTATTCTATTTAATTAAAAAATGAATAAGCGGATGATCGTATTTCGGTCATCCGCTATTCTTCAAGAGGAGACGAAGAAGTGGAGGAAAAGCCGATGGGAGCTGCTAATCAGACGGCTCAAAATATTGAACTCGCTGTAGACATGAGGAATATTTCAAAGGTATATCCCAACGGAATCGCAGCTAATCGCAACGTAGAATTTTCAGTTCGAAAAGGTGAAATTCATGCATTGATCGGCGAAAACGGCGCCGGTAAATCCACGCTGGTAAAGATGCTATTCGGCATGGAGCAGCCAACAGAAGGTGAAATTTTTATCAATGGTAAAGAAGTACAGCTGACATCTCCGGCACAGGCGATTGACTATGGAATCGGTATGGTTCACCAGCATTTGATGTTGGTACCGAGCCTGACGGTCGCGGAGAACATGGTTTTGGGCATGCCTCCCAAAAAAGGCATATCAATTGATTATGAAGAAGCTGTCAGGATGACCAAAGAGATAGCAGAACGCTATCATTTTAAGGTCGATGCTGAAAAACGCGTCATGGACATTCCGGTCGGTATGAAACAGAAAATCGAGATTTTGAAGGCCCTGCTCAGAGGCGCTGAGATATTGATTCTGGATGAACCTACCGCTGTGTTGACCTCGAATGAAACAGTAGAACTTTTTCAGCAGCTGAGAAATCTGCGCGACGAAGGCTTTACAATAATCTTTATTTCCCACCGTTTAAATGAAATCAAAGAACTTACCGACCGCATGACGATCATGCGTGGCGGACGTTTTATGGGAGTGCACGATACAGCCGGTATCTCTGAACAGGAAATATCCCGTCTCATGGTGGGACGCGACGTTGTTTTAGAGCTGGAAAAGGACCAGGCTAACCCTCAGGAAGTAGTTTTATCTGTCGAAAACGTAAGCTACACAAATGAGTGGAATAAGCTGATGCTCGACAATGTTTCTTTTGACGTACGAGCCGGAGAAATTGTCGGTATTGCAGGTGTTGAAGGCAACGGACAGAAGGAAGTCGTTGATATTTTGTTCGGGCTGAGAAACGCTCATACCGGTGAAGTTTCGGTTAATGGCAAAAGTATACTGGGTAAAAGTCAAAGAGCTATACGTGAAATGGGTGTCTCATTGATACCTGAAGACCGGATGCTTTATGGAATAGCTGCATCAGGCAGTATTACGGACAATATTCTGGCGGATCGTTACGCAAATAAAGAATATAATACAGGTCCCTTTTTCAAAACAAAGAGAATTCAGAAAGATACAGAAGAACTGATTAAGGAGTACAGGATTGTAGCGAGAAATCAGTCGCAGCAGGTAGATATGCTTTCGGGCGGAAATATCCAAAAGGTTGTTGTTGCGCGGGAATTCTCCAGCTGTCCGAATCTGATTATTGCTGACCAGCCGACACGCGGAATTGATGTCGGTGCAACAGAGTTTATCAGAAAGCGTCTGGTTGACCTTAGCCGTGAAGGAGCTGCAGTGCTTCTGGTTTCAGCAGATCTGAGTGAAGTCATGGAAATGTCAGATCGTCTTCTGATTTTCTATGGCGGTGAAATAGTAGCCAGCTTCCATGATACAAGTTCTCTTTCAGACGAAGTGATGGGTGAGTACATGTTGGGTTTGAAAAGACAGACCGAGGAACAGCTGAAGGAGGATACATATGTATAAGCGCAGAATGGTCGCATTTAACATGCTGCGCGGCCTCGCAGCTATCTTGCTTGCCCTGGCCGTGGCGGCTATATTTATATTTCTGGCCTCAGACGAACCTTTTGAAGCTTTGAAACAATTACTGATTGCACCTCTGGTGAACTTCCGGGGTGAAACTGTTGCTTTTAATGTACAGTCCCTTTATCAGATCTTAGCTTTGATGATACCGACCATGTTCACAGGACTTGGTGTCTGCGTCATGTTTTCAGCCGATATGTTTAACCTTGGTGGTGAGGGTGCTGTAATGGCCGGCGGTTTTGTTGCCGCTCTTGTTGGGATTTATTGGCCTATGTCAGCAGGAATACACCCTGTCGTTGCAGTATTGATGGGTGCACTGATTGGTGGACTGGTGACTTTAATCCCCGCACTCTTGCGTGTAAAAGTCGGAGCCAGCGAGATGGTTTCGTCGCTTATGTTCAACTATGTTGCCATGTATATCATCATGCATTTTTTGAACAACGTATTCGCCGACCGTTCTAAAGGATCAACACAAACCTTTCCATTTTTTGCAACAGCGAAAATTCCTCAGATGGTACCAGGCGGTTCCCGCCTGACATATGGTTTCCTGATAGCCTTGGTTGTTGTTGTGATAACCACTTTGTTCATGTATCGCACGCGCTGGGGTTACCAGATACGCATGATTGGTATTAATTCAAATTTTGCCAAATACTCCGGCATGAGTGTGGCCTCAACCCTGATACTTGCACAATTTATCGGTGGCTTTCTTTCGGGCATGGGTGGAGCTATTGAAGTTCTTGGCCGCTATAACACCTTCCTCTGGAAAGAACTGCCGGGATATGGCTGGACCGGAATAACGATAGCTATATTAGCCAGAAACAATCCGGCATTCGTGCCTTTTGCAGCATTTTTTCTGGCTTACCTGGATCGGGGCTGCCAACTGATGTCAACTCACAGTGATGTGCCTTCAGAAATGATAGCAATTATTCAGGCATCAATCTTTCTCTTCTTTGCCGCTGAACAATTCCTGTCAGGTACACGCCAAAAATTGGTGGTTAAAAACGCTAAGGATGAATTGGCTGCTATGGAAGCAAAAACAGTGCAGGAGGGTAAATAAATGTCGGGTTTTTGGAGTACAGTTTTTAATGCTGACTTTGTTTTTGCCATTTTCAGAATCACCGCTCCCATCCTCTTTGCAGCGCTAGGGGCTATTATTGCAGAAAAAGCAGGCGTGACGAACATCGGCTTAGACGGAATGATGAGTATTTCAGCTCTCTTCGGCACTCTGATCAGCTACTGGACACAGAGCTGGATTTTAGGCGTTTTAGGAGCTGTTCTCGTCGGGATGGTCTTAGGCCTGATGATGGGTTTTTTCGCTCTACGTTTACGCACAAATATTATTCTGACCGGTATTGCGATTAATATGCTCGGTGGCGGCGGAACGATATTTTTGCTTTACATGTTTACCGGCTTGCGTGGAAATACCAGCTCGCTGAGTTCACCTAATATTCTCATCCCTACAGTGCACATTCCCTTATTGAAGGATATCCCGGTTCTCGGTTCAATACTTTCCGGCCACGCTGTATTGACCTATCTGGCCTTTATACTGGTATTTGTTGTGCGCTTCATGCTGAATCGGACTTCAACAGGCCTGAATATTCGTGCCGTAGGAGAAAACAGCGATGCAGCCCGCTCGGTAGGTATATCTGTAAAGCGCGTTCAGTATATTGCCCTGATCTTATCCGGTGCCTTAGCCGGATTGGGCGGTGCTTTCATGTCCATGTACTATTCGCAAAGCTGGAACGTCGGCATGGTTGCAGGTCGTGGTTTTATAGCTCTGGCAGCAGAAGCTATGGGCCGAGGGCAGCCGGTCGGTGCCATGTTCAGCTCGTTAATCTTCGGTTTCGCTCAAGCACTGGAAACACGTGTATCAGGCATCCAGGGGGTCTCATCTTTCCTGGTAGCAGCGATTCCGTACCTGGTTACCATTATCGGTCTGGTTATCTTTGTCTGGAGTTCCAAACGTAAAGCTGACAGACGTCGCAGACAAATCAGCACTTCTGATTGGGAGTAAAAATGAATATGAAAAAGATCCCCGTCATTCTTGACGGCGACCCCGGACACGACGACGCCATTGCCTGGACTTTGGCGGCGTCGTCACCCGGCCTTGACATTCTTGCAGTTACGACGGTGGCAGGTAACGTTTCTCTGGACAAGACGTCTTTGAACAGTAGAAAGATCTGGACTCTGCTTGGCAAAGATGTGAAGATCGCGAGAGGTGCGGTCAAGCCTTTGTTCACCGAACACATTGACGCGCCATCTGTTCATGGTGAGTCAGGTCTGGATGGGCCGGATTTACCCGATCCTGTGATGGAACTGCATGAACTGGGCGCCGTTGATCTAATGGCGCAGATACTTCAGGAAGCAGTTGAAC
>JAAYEX010000176.1 GCA_012728535.1 Clostridiaceae bacterium
ATCAGCGCGCCCATAGCCTGTTACAGCTTTCTTCACCTGAATCGGTGTGTATTCGAAAACAGGAATTCCGGCTCTGGCACCGGAAACAACTGCCACCCCCCGCGCATGAGCAGTGCCCATAGCAGTTGTAGTGTTACGGCTGAAGAAGATTTCCTCCACAGCCATACAACCGGGCTTATACCTCTCAATCAAGGTCTGTATAGCCTGGTCTATTGCCAACAGACGTTCCGGAAAGGGAGTACCCGCTTCCGTGCGAATCACACCATAATCTACAGTTTCAAAACAATTGTTGGCATACGACAGCAGAGAAAAGCCTGTAATGGCATATCCGGGATCGATACCAAAAATCAACATAAGTCATTACTTCCTCATGTGCGCGTGCAATGCATCTATATTGCGTGCCCAATCAATATCATACATTTCCATGCCATTGATATAAACGATGGCGTCATATTCTTCTATAGGCAGCATTAACTCGTCCATATCATATTTCTGGTAGGAGGGTGTCTTGCTGATGATGCTGAGCAATTCACTTTTACTATAATTAGTAGAAAGAGAAGGTGCAATTGCTTCGGCTGTTTTAGCCAGGGTAACAACATCTACAGTCCGCAGTTTACTGATAAGGGCAGCGATGACCTTCCTCTGCCTTCCCATGCGGTTAAAATCGCTGTCAATCTTACGAATACGGGAATAATCAAGAGCAGTCGCACCATCCATCCACTGCGGGCCAGGTGCCAGGCCGAGATGGTAGGCTTCCGCTTCTGTCAGATTAATTGTAACTCCGCCGACCGCATCGATAACTTCCGTAAATTCTTCGAAATTAACTGCTATGTAATTCGGAACGTCAACGCGGAAATTCCTCTGGACAGTTTTAAGCAATAGTTCCGGACCGCCCCAGGTATGGGCAGCGTTAAGCATATAGTTAGGGGTGTAGTTATTTGCATAGCGAGGATCCGGTTCATTCGGTATGCTGACATAAATTGCCCGCATCAGAGAGGTTAAATGTATCTTGCCGGTTTTTTCATTCACCGTCATCAATATCATTGCGTCTGAACGTCCGTAGCCGGTATCTCCCGGCCGGGCATCAGATCCGAGCAGAAGAACATTCCATACCTTTTCTTCATTAAAAACAGGTACTTCCATACCCTCTTTCATATTGTCAGGAGCTTCTACCGTTTGCAGGTTGGTTTCGATCGGTATGGTCACTCCAGGATTTTCATACTGAATATTATTTAAAATTACGAAGGAGTATCCCATGACAAAAACAACTAATGACAGGGCTAAGCCGAGCAATGTTCCGCTGACTATATATCCCTTGCTTATCTTCATTTGTTAGTACCATCCAATCTTAGACATGCAGTAATTATAGCATGATAATAATTTTAGGAAATAACGCAAAAAAGACCCTCATCAGGGTCTATTGCGCTTCAAAGCTTGTCATCCGAAGATATTTCCGGAAGACTGAAAAAGCAAAACAGCTAATCAGCCAATGGCTGTATTCTAGCAATACGGGCCTTGCGGCGGGCAGCTGTATTCTTATGAAGAATGCCTTTGCTTACTGCGTGGTCAATCTTCTTTTGCGCAAGCTTCACGACATCGTCCTTGTTGGCGAGATCCTGCTCCTGAGCATTGATAGCCTTCTTAACCACTGTCTTAAGCTCAGACTTCAATCTCTTATTATATTCCGCCTTACGCTCATTGGAACGAACGCGTCTTTCTGATGATTTAATATTAGGCACAGCAATTCCTCCTGTTTCTTTGCGAACAAAGTGCATTCTAGCATGATAAGTGCAGTTATTTCAAGTCCTGATTGATTTTTCCTTCTAATCATATTGAGTTTATTCTTATCTCGGACCTTTTCACGATACACTTGTGACAAAAGCGTTTAAAATATACCATAGTATGGTGTTAATAACGAATAAACGGAGCCAGCCACTGATACCGGCTTCCGTATAACAATAGAAATATGGAGAATTTATGACCAATTCATCGGGAAAATCTTCCCGCAAAAAAAAGAAAGATCGAAATCTGACACGTCCCTACCGAGAGGGTTCGGATGTATCAGGTGAAACAAATGATCGTCCACTACGTATTATTCCGCTAGGCGGCATGCACGAAGTGGGTAAGAATATGACCGTTTTTGAATATGAGGACGAAATCGTCATCGTTGACTGTGGCATGGGCTTTCCGGACAGCGATATGCTTGGGGTTGACGTAATCATTCCTGACTTTACCTATCTACGGGAAAACCGACACAAAATCACGGGCTTGTTTATAACTCATGGGCACGAAGATCACATCGGTGCAATCCCCTGGTTCATTGATGAGTTCGATGTTCCGGTTTATGCTACACCTCTGACTATTAAATTGATTGAGAACAAACTGGAAAGCCGCAATAAAAAACTTCTGCTAAAAGCTGATCTGCGTCAGGTCAAAGCCGGAGACATTGTAGATGCCGGTAAATTTTCTGCCCGCTTCATTCACATCAATCACTCGGTACCTGACTCAGCCTCTATAGCGCTTACCTGCCCTGTAGGAACTGTAATAGTGACAGGTGACTTTAAGGTAGATTACACCCCGATAAAAGGTGATCCGATCGATCTGGGCACCTTTGCGGAACTTGGCAACCAAGGAGTACTGGCGCTGGTCTCGGATAGCACGAACATCGAACGTGAAGGCCACTCCATGTCCGAGTCAAGAGTCGGAGACGCTTTCTCCGAGATTTTTGCCAATGCCGACGGACGCATTATCATTACAACCTTCGCTTCCAACGTTTGGCGCCTACAGCAGGTTATCACTGCAGCGGAAAAGCATGACCGTAAAGTGCTGATCCTTGGCCGCAGTATGCTTAATACTTTTACTGCGGCTACTGAGCTGGAGTATCTGGATTACAATCCTAAGACTATCATTAATCTAAATGAGCTGGATAATTATGCTCCGGAACAGGTGGTCCTTCTTACCACCGGCAGTCAGGGTGAACCTATGGCAGCTTTGACCAGACTGGCTTTTTCTGAACACCGCAGTGTTGAGATAATGACAGGTGACACTGTCGTTCTTTCATCCTCAATGATCCCGGGTAATGAGACAGCTATCTATAAGGTTATCGATGCCTTGTTCCGAAAAGGCGCAGATGTTATTTATCACACATTAGCTGACGTTCATGCCTCCGGGCATGCCTTCCGTGATGAGTTACTGCTGATTAACCGCCTGGTCAGGCCAAACTTCTTTATTCCTGCCCACGGTGAATACCGCATGCTTTATACCCATGCCAAGCTGATCAATGATATGGGAACGCCATCAGAAAATATTGCGATCTTGAAAAATGGAGACATACTGGAACTTTATCCCGATCGTATGTCTTTCGCAGGCTTTACTGAAGGTGAAGGTATCCCCATTGACGGATCGGGTATGGGAGACATTGATGAGTATGTATTGCACGACCGCCGTCTCCTGGCTGATGACGGTGTCGTAACGATTGCCCTGACACTGGACAAGGAAAAAGATGAAATTTTAGGTGAAGTAGACATTCAGACCAGAGGTTTTATCTATTCAAGTGAGATGCATCATATCGTGGACATTTGTCGTGAGCGACTTGACGACATGGGCAATAAGCAGATAAAGCGTGGTAAACCGCTACTCTACGCCTTAACGGAGAAAAATATCAAGAACGAGATACAAAAAGCACTCTTTGACTACACCCGTCGTCGTCCGGTTGTTATTGTCTCAATCAACGTTTTATGAGTTGTGGCCGCGTGTAACTCTGACTACGCTGTCAATTGCTTTAATCCGGCCAACCAAACGGTCAAACTGTTCTTGATTTTCGACATTTACCGTCATCATGATATTAGCGCTGATATCTTTCGCTGAAGACATGGATGCTGATTGCACAGATGCATGCTCTTCAGCGATTGCTGCTGAAATTTCTGCCAGTAATCGGGTGCGGTCGCGCGCAATAATTTGAATATCTACCGGGTAAGTGCTGTGCGAACTGTTGTCGATCCAGGAAACATCTATCAACCGTGCTGCACGCTCCGCATCTTCCTGTGAACGGTCAAATTTTTCCAAAATATGACGTATATTAGTACAGTTCATCCTATGAACCGCTACACCCTGTCCTCTGGTAATGTATCCGATGATCGCATCACCCGGTACCGGGTTGCAGCATTTTGACAACTTAACTAAAGCGTTATCCAAGCCTTGTACTTTTACGGGGATTTCCTTGTCGGTGTCAGACTTCTTTTTTGTTTTGCTGATTACAGTTGCTTCTCCGCCTTTTAGCAGCTTTTCTTCAGTCAGAATCTGTTCGGGACTGTAGACAATCTGCCCCCGCCCGGTAATCATGTAGCCTCTCTCTGCCAGCTCTTCCGCCGGTAGAGTGCGTAGATAAGAATCGCGCAAACGCGGTACTACACGCTTTGCTTGAAGACCGCCGTAACCAATGGCGGCATAGATGTCATCTATAGTGCTGTAAGAATAACGTTTAATCGCAGGAGCTATAATATCTTTATGTAGTAAATCCGAAGGTGAGAAACCTGCGTTTTTTATTTCCCGCTCCAATATTTCCCTGCCCCGTACCATGTTTTCATCACGGCGTTCGCGCTTAAACCAGGTTGATATTTTATTGCGGGCTGTACCGCTTTTAATGATGGAAAGCCAATCCCGCGAAGGTCCACGCACTTTATCTGAAGTAAGAATTTCGACAATATCACCGTTTTGCAGCTCATAGGTCAGGGGAACCATGCGTCCGTTGACCTTTGCTCCGTACATTGAGTTACCGATGTCACTGTGAATGTGGTAAGCAAAGTCAACAGGCACAGCTCCGGCCGGCAAATCAATTACATCGCCCTGAGGAGTAAAGACAAAGACTTCATCAGTTATCAGGCCTTCCTTCAGAGTCGCCATAAACTCTGAGGCATCCCGTGTGTCGATCTGCCATTCAGTCAGTTGCCTCAACCAATTGAGACGCATTTCAGTCGAAGTAACCTTCTGGTCCTGTCTACCCTCCTTATATCGCCAGTGTGCTGCGATTCCATATTCAGCTGTGTAATGCATCTCAGCTGTACGAATCTGAACTTCAAAGGGAATACCCCGGCTTCCGACTACAGTTGTGTGCAGGGATTGGTAACCGTTCGTTTTAGGCATGGCAATATAGTCTTTGAATCGTCCCGGCATGGGTTTATAAAGTTCATGTACCAGACCCAGAACCGCATAACAGTCACCCACTGTAGGGACTATCACCCGCGTTGCGAAAATATCATAAATCTCATCTATGTCTTTCTTTTGCGCCTTCATTTTGCGGTAGATGCTGTAAAAATGCTTAGGACGGCCTTCAATATCCGCCTCAATACCCATCTCAAAAATACGATCGCGCAGCTCTGTGACAATTTCCATCAGGTATTTTTCCCGGTCTCCGCGACGTTGTGCAATATTACCCACCAATTCATAGTAGGCGTCAGGATCCAGATATCTGAGACTGAGATCTTCCAGTTCCCATTTAATTTTATAAATACCCAAACGATGCGCTAAAGGAGCATATATATCCAAAGTTTCTCTTGCAGTGGATATCTGTTTGTCAGGATCTTTATACTTCATCGTACGCATATTGTGCAGGCGGTCCGCCAGCTTGATTAAAACCACACGAATATCTTTCGCCATGGCGAGGAACATCTTGCGGAAGTTTTGCGCCTGTTCTTCTTCTTGAGAGGAGTAAGAAATACGTGATAATTTTGTGACTCCGTCAACCAGTTGCATAACTTCCTGGCCGAACTCTCTCCTGATATCTTCCAGGGTTGTATCAGTATCTTCGACCGTGTCATGTAAAAGGGCTGCTGCCAGTGTATTGTCATCCAGTTGTAAATCGAGTAATACTTTGGTTGCAGCAACCGGATGCGTTATGTATGGTTCACCTGTAGCACGCTTCTGATGTGAATGGGCTTTTTTGGCATATTCATAGGCGCGCAGGATCAGTGAAGCATCCTGCCTGCCCGTGTAATCTTTCCAGATCTCAGCTATATGCTGCACTTCCTTGTCAGAATGAGCGATGTAGGCATCTGTCTCTAACGGTGGGATTGCGTCTGTTATTTTTTCCTTGTCTTTGACTTCTTTCATTCACTTATTCCTCCACACCGGTCCAGCAGCAACCATGTGGTCGTCTCTCGCAGTCTGGGTTTTGCTTCTTCAGGTATGTCCGTGGAAATCATAAGAGCATCTGCATTTTCTTCCAGCATTAAACTAATAAGACCGGCTTCCTCCAGAACAGACAAAGCCAGCAGCAAAGACAGATCTGAAGAGTATATATTATACCCTTCCCGCAGCAAGCGCGCCATACGTGAAGGTTTGAAAATGAAGGCTTCCTGTCCTCTGCCGCCGACAGCATTTAACAGCTGCCAGATAAAAGGAAAAATATCCGCTGAAAGTGAATCAGATTTGTTCAGTGGCCGGGGCTTGCTGCCCTTTTCCCGTAATTCCAGAAATGCTATCCAGTCAGCTATGGCTTTATGGCTCAGGGCATCTTCGTCTGCAGGTCTG
>JAAYEX010000177.1 GCA_012728535.1 Clostridiaceae bacterium
CCTACTACTCACATATAATAATCGATGAAATCAAATATGATTATTGTTCTATCCAGGTGGGCATTTCCTTCATCTCCGAAAAAGGAACGTATATGCTCGTTTGCCATTTCCTTTTCTAAAATCATAAATTCACGTACAGCTTTTCCTCCGGCATCTTCAAAGTATTTATCGATAATAGCCCTACGCTCGTCCGTGCTTTCAAAATCCTGCTTGGTCACGTCATACAACTCTGTGCCAAGCAAGTAATAACCCATGAAAGTCTGCAAGACTGTAATTTGTGTATTCTCTTCATAGAACTCCAGTACATCCTTAGCCGGATCGTCAGTCACATACATTAATTTCCTATCATCACTGTGAATCAGCTCCGAGTTCGGATACATGGGAAGATTTGAGTCCGGTATGTTTTGCAAGACTTGATCCGCTTTCTTTGTCGGACTTTCATCTTTAGTGATTTCTTCCCTTTGTTGATCGCCTGCGGTGCTTTCAGTACCGGGACTGACCGGTTTGTCGGTCTTATCATTGCTGTTGCACCCAATAGAAACAAGAACCAGTACTAGCCTTAGTAAAACAATAACTATTCTCTTCATTTCTTTTCTCCTTGAAAGATGGCGGGAGCCGCCTGCACCCAGCTAACGTCTATAAATAAACAGTATCACAATTTGAATTACTGTTCAAAAAACTGATATTTAACTATCTGTCGCTAGAGGGACCCCAAAAGTTGGACCTGGCAGCCTTAACAAGCTGTAACATAAGGACTAGATTGGCCCTTTTCCTTGATTTCAAAACAAATAGCGTCTAAAAGTAAAGAGAAGTATTTTTACAATTTTTATGCCGGTTTTTGGCAAGGAGGTTTACATGAAAAAGAAGATATTGGTTTTAGGCGGTACAGGCCTATTAGGTTATCACACAACATTAGAGATAATGAAACACGATTAAGATGTCGTATCCATTTCCATTCCACACATGCCCACTGAGAATCTCTTTGAGGGTTTAAATGTGGAAAGTCATCTCTTTGACATCAATGAAAAGACTGATGAAGAGCTTTTGGGCTATCTTGAAGGTGTTTACGGGGTTATGTATGCCATCGGCGCCGACGAAAGAATTGTTCCCGACGCCCCGGCCTTCTCTTTCTTTTATGAGGCCAATGTCCGTCCCACCCAAAGACTGGTCAGGCTGGCCAGGCAAAGTGGGGTTGAGCGCTTTGTGGTCTATGGTTCCTACTTCTCCGAGTTCGCCCAAAGATGGCCGGAAACTCATCTGGCTGACCAGGCTTATCCGAAAACACGTCTCCTCCAGGAAGAGCTTGCCTTTGCTGAGGGCGAGGGGTCTATGGTTGTCAACAGCCTGCGCCTGCCCTACATCTTCGGCACCATTCCCGGGCGTATGCCTCTCTGGAAGATGTTTACCGACCAGATCAAGGGCCAGGATGTCTTCCCCGCCCTCCAGGGTGGTACCGCCATGGTGACCGTCAAGCAGGTGGCTCAGGCAGCCCGGGGGGCCATGGAAGGGGGCGAACACCGCAAGACCTATGCCCTGGGCGGCATCAACA
>JAAYEX010000178.1 GCA_012728535.1 Clostridiaceae bacterium
ACCTTAAGTGTAGGCTGATTCTTATTTGAACAATCCTTTGGCTTTGTTGAGAAGACCATCCTTGTCATCGCCATCCAGTTTTAGTTTAGCTTTAACACCAGATACAACACCTTCAACCTGTTCATCTGGCAGGTCTACTCCGAGCAAGTCTTCGACTGCTTTCACGGGATCCTTTTTAAACTTTGCTGCGAACTTATCATCGCTTTTTATTTTTGCAATAATTTCATCAATTTTAGCTTTAATATCCATAATGTCCCTCATTTCTTACATTTTTTTTCATTTGCTTATATTTATACTTAAAGAGTAAAAACTCAAATATACTTTGTTAATTAGGAGAAGTCTCCGGCTTTGGCGCGTTTGACCAGACGGCTGGTTCCTAGACGGGTTGCACCCAAATCAATAAATTTGGTAGCATCAGCGAAATTAGAGATCCCACCGGCAGCTTTGATACCGACGTTTTCACCCACATGTTCTTTCATCAGAGAAACCACTTCAAAAGTTGCACCACCGGAAGCAAAGCCGGTTGAGGTTTTAATAAAGTCTGCGCCACTGTGTGTGACTATTTTGCACAGATGAATGATCTCTTCGTCTGTCAGTTCAGAGCTCTCAATGATAACTTTCAATACGCCATCTTTGACAGCTTTTCTAACCATCGAAATTTCTTCTTCCACACAATCAAAGAGTCCGTCTTTGACCCAGCCCAAATTTATGACCATGTCAATTTCCGAAGCTCCATTTTCCACGGCATCTTCTGCCATGAATACTTTGGATTTATATGTATCGTAACCATTGGGAAAACCAATGACGGTGCAGATAGGCAGTTCTTTATCAACGTGATTAACAGCTTCTACGACAAAAGAAGCGGGAATACAGGCAGACGCGCATTTAAAAGCTATTGCATCATCCAATATTTCTGTGATTTCCTCCCAAGTGCTGGTGGGCCGTAACAAGGTGTGATCGGTAATGGCTAGTATTCCTTTGATATCCATATGAGATTTAATTTCCTTCCATAAATAATTTATATGTTCATTAGTGGGTTGTATTATGGCATACATAACTTTGTTGTGTGGTAATCAATGTTAAAAATTCAGCATCTATAAATTTTTCTCTCAAACAATCGCTTATAGCACATAATAGTTGCCTGAAAAAGCAGATAATCTTTCTTTAAAAACATAAACTGACTTTATAACGATATCTTTCAAAAAAAGCCCGGGAACCAATGTGTTCCAAGGCTTTTGGTGGGTACTACTGGACTTGAACCAGTGGCCCCTTGCGTGTGAAGCAAGTGCTCTCCCGCTGAGCTAAGCACCCGGTTTTGGTGACCCGTACGAGAATTGAACTCGTGATTCCGCCTTGAAAGGGCGGTGTCTTAACCTCTTGACCAACGGGCCTCATGGTAGCGGCAGTTGGACTTGAACCAACGACTCTCCGGGTATGAACCGAATGCTCTGGCCAACTGAGCTATGCCGCCATTTGTGGGTGCTTTATTGCAAACGCTTAATGATGATATCAACATCGCGTGAGATTGTCAAACGTTTTTTTGAAAGTATGCGGTTAAGGTTGGTTGCAATAGTAACTGCTGGTCTTCTTCCAGCACTTCGCTTACAAAAACAAAGTAGCAGTTAAGGTTGCAAACTAAAAGTAGAGTCACATAAGTATTTCCTCCTTTATATCTCCTAGGAGATATAGCAGTTAGTTTTACAAGCTGCTGCTTGCTCCGTAAAATGAAAGCCTGCTATTTGAATTAAGTATACAGCCGGAATGCTTTAGGAGGAATTCATGAGTAACACTTACATTCAAATAACATTAACCGAGCGTCGCTCAATCGAGCAGATGCTAAAACGTCACCTGTCAGTCGCCGCCATGGCCAAAGAACTGAAGCGCAGTCCACAGACCATCTCCAGAGAATTGAAACGCAATCGCAGTCCTCAGAAAGAGCATCTGCGACACCGCATGGCAAGAATCCCCAATAACTGCCTGAAAAGAACAACTTGTACGCTTAAAGGCATCTGCGGCAACAACTGTCAAATGCCCGGTGTCAGCTGCAAATTATGTGACAGTTGCAATTACTTCTGTGAAGCTTTTGAGAACGATCCTTGCGCGGTGAACAGAGATAAGGCACCCTGGGTGTGCAACAGCTGCCCTGTCACCCTTACCTGCACTCGCAAAAAGTACTACTACCGTGCAAACGATGCGCATAAGCTGTCAGAGGTAAGAAAGTATGAGTCGCGAAAGGGAATAACATTAACGGAGAATGAAATCGCTGAACTAAACAAGATTTTCAGTCCCAGGCTAAAAAAGGGACAATCAATTCACTCTATTTACCAGGATAAAATTGATCACATGCCCTGCTGCGAGAAAAGCATCTACAACCTGGTAGACCAGGGTCTTTTCGAAGCGACTAATCTGGACCTGCGCCTTAAGCTGCGCCGCAGGCCGCGTAAGGAGCCCAAAACATTCAAGGTAGACAAGCAATGTTACATTGGCCGCACCTATGCTGACTTTGAGCTTTACTTACGGGAGCATCCCTCTCTCACGGAAGTGCAGATGGATACCGTTTTGGGGCCCAGAGGCAAGTCAGAGAAAGTAATGCTGACACTTTATTGGAAACAGGCTAATTTCATGCTTGTTTTTCTTTTGGAAAAAAGGCGTTCCGTTTATGTGATTGAAAGATTTGATAAACTGCGCGAATGTCTGAAAGACAGATTTTTCAAGCTGCTTTTTCCACTTCTTTTAACGGACAGGGGCAGTGAATTTACTAACCCTTTGAAGATTGAAGCAGGTCTGACAAAGGTCTTCTACTGTGATCCCCAGCAGTCACAACAAAAAGGTGCACTGGAGCAAGAACACTCCCTGATTCGTCAGATTATCCCCAAGGGCAAGTCGTTTGACCATCTTGTGCAAGAAGATATTACGCTGATGAACTCTCACATTACATCGTACGCACGACCGGGACTGGGTGACAAGACGCCGCAGGAAGTGTTCAGCTATCTGTTCGGCCAAGAGCTCGTACAGATCTTTAAACTGGAAAGAATAAAGCCCGAAAATGTGATTTTAAATAATACACTTCTTCCGGGCTTTACAGGTCCTACTTTGGGCGAAGAATACAATATTCGTTCAAAGTAATAACTAAAAGAGATCCCATAAACATCTTTTCTAGTTAACATTATCTGAGCTGTATACTGAAATTTTTAAGGCAAAAAGGCGATAGCAGTTCCATTTACAAAAACGCTATAGGCCCGCTTAACTGTGCCAAACTTTCGTTTCAAGTTACAACTCGATTCAAGTTTAACACGTTTTTACTGTCAAAAACAGCGATTTGGAGACACCTTTGCACTCTGAACTGCTTGCCTTTTAGAGCTTCAAGAAATTATCCTGTGTTACAAGCGCTTCAGTTTTCAATTAACCACTGTCCGAGCTTTATGCTCAAACTTTTACAGCATTACCGAGTTTGCTAATCGAGTGAAGATTCGACCACCACGCCCCCACCCAATACCATATCTTCACGGTAAAAAACCGCAGATTGTCCAGGTGCAGTCAAGCGCACCTCATTCGGGAAACGGACCACAATTTGCTCGGTCCCGTTATTTAGCTCAATTGTTCCTGGTATGGCTTGACCTTGCGAGCGCAGCTGAACCAAAACTGGTAATTGATCCTCGCTTGCGAAAAGCCGAT
>JAAYEX010000179.1 GCA_012728535.1 Clostridiaceae bacterium
CTATACTGGTTAGTGAATTATTTTACAGGCGGCACAGTCCTTTAAATTCATCTCCAAGTAATATAGAATATATGAGAAATGCACACGGATCGCCGCGTCTGAGTCGCAACAGATCGTGGGTCCCGTGCGATGTGGCCCGTGAAACCCGTCAGATCCGGAAGGAAGCAGCGGTAAGCGATCAACCATATGCGCCGCGGGGAAGCCTGCCTCGGTTGTGACTCAGGAGCGGCGATTTCTATGGAAGCGAGGTCAGCTTGTCCACTAGCGAAAAATTGGCACTCTATCGTCAATGGCGTCCACAAAATTTTCGTGATGTTGTAGCCCAGGAGCAAGTCGTCTATCCTTTGCTGCAAAGTGTACGCAATGGGCGCTTTGCCCATGCTTTTTTATTTTCCGGCACCAGAGGCACAGGAAAAACTTCAGTAGCAAAGATTTTCGCCAAAGCAGTAAATTGCCTGAATCCGGACGATGGAAATCCCTGCAACGAATGTGAAATATGTGTAGCAGCAAATAATGGCTCTCTGATGGATATACAGGAAATTGATGCTGCGTCCAACAACGGAGTGGATGATGTCCGACGGCTGACATCGGAGATTATTTTCTCCCCTGTCCTGGCCCGGTACAAAGTTTACATAATTGACGAAGCTCACATGCTTTCGCAACAGGCTTTCAATGCTTTGCTGAAAACTCTGGAGGAGCCTCCGGCTCACGCTGTTTTTATTCTGGCGACAACTGAACCGCATCGCATACCTGCAACAATTATGTCCCGCTGCCAGCATTATGAATTCAGGCGTATCAAACAAAGTGACATCGTCCGGCGTCTGCGACTAATATCTGATGAGCTTGGACTAAGCATCACCGACGACGCTCTTTCTGTTATTGCCCAGCTGGCAAACGGTGGCATGCGTGATGCCATCAGTCTACTGGATCAGCTGCATCAAATGCCTGGCGAAATCGGGCGTGATGATGTCCTGCAAATGGCAGGGCGGGTTCCTGATCAGTTCTTGCATTCGGTAGCTGCAGCCATCCTGGACTATGACGCCGATACACTCCTAAGTTCCATTCAGGAACTGGTAATGAGCGGACGTGATCTGACACGATTCCTGCTTGACCTTTCCGCTTATATGAGAAATCTTTTGATTGTTAAAGTGTCCCGTGATCCTGCAGAGCTGATCCAAATGACAAGTGGAGGTCTGACCAGACTAAGTGAACTGGCAGACCGCTTTTCGACCGAGCTGATAAGTGATGGTATTGCCTCTCTGGCCAGGCTCAATTCAGAGCTCCGTTTTTCGCCGGACATCCGCACCAGCCTGGAAATCGGCTTGCTGGCTCTGGCTTCACGACTTGGCGGCGGGCATCTTGCACCCGTCAAAAGTGTGGTTGAAAAAGCTCCTGAAGTGAAGGTAAGTCTTGTACAGGAAACTCCTGCCCGGGAAGAGGCAAGTCAGCCTGAAGTAATTATCGAGGCGGAAATTAAGCAAACTACAGAGAAAACTGATTCTGTTTTGGAAAAAGAAGAAGCAGAATCTTCTTTGGCTTATGAGGATGAAACTTTGCGGATCTGGCAGGATGTCCTGGAGGCTATAAAAGAAGAGCATCTGATGGACCTCTCACTGATGGCACGCCCTGCGAAAGTCAGCCGTAAGGATAAGGTCTGGACTCTGGCTTTTGATCATTCCCTGAAGGGCCAGCATGCCTGTACCAGCGAAGCTGAGTCGCGTGAAATAATTCGCAGGATTCTGGCAGACAAGCTGGGCGAAAGTGTTCAGCTGGAGGTTATCCTCGAGGATGAAGCCGATGCAAACGCGGTTTCTGCTGAGGAAGACTGGGTTTTAAAATTAAAGAGAATTACTGATAAAAGATCCATCCCTCTTCACATTGATGAGGAATTATTAAAAGGAGGAAGTGAGTAATGGCAAGAAGACAAGGCGGATATCCGGGTGGCGGCGGCAGACAGCGCGGCGGTGGTGGCGGTGGGAACCAGATGGACCAACTGATGCGACAGGCTCAGCAGATGCAGGAAGAACTGGCCAAAGCGCAGGAAGAAACAGCTGAAATGACTGCTGAATCAACTGCAGGCGGTGGTGTTGTGCGTGCAGTCGTCGGGGGGAATCATCAAATCCTGGAACTTGAGATCAATCCTGACGTAGTCGATGCAGAGGACGTAGAAATGCTGCAGGACCTGGTCAGTGCAGCAATAAATGATGCCATGCGCCAGCTGGATGAAAAAGTCGAAGCACGCATGTCACAGGTAGCCGGCGGCAACTTAAACTTCCCCGGTTTTTAAACGATGGCAATGCGCTTTAGTCCTGCAATCACCCGTTTGATTGCAGAATTCAATAAGTTGCCGGGTATTGGCGCCAAAACAGCCCAGCGCCTGGCATTTCATATTCTGTCCCAGGATAATGACCAGGCTCTGGCTTTAGCTGATGCAATCAGAGATGCCAGACAGGGTGTCACACTCTGTTCAGAGTGCTGCAACCTAACCGAGGATGATCCCTGTGATATCTGCAAATCTCAGAACCGGGACCGCAGTGTTGTCTGTGTTGTAGAGAACCCCCGGGATGTGGCAGTTATGGAGCGGGTGCAGAACTATGACGGACTCTATCATGTCCTTCACGGCGCTATTTCCCCAATGGAAGAAATCGGTCCTGAAGACATCAAACTGCGTGAACTCCTGCAAAGACTGCAACAGCATCAGGAAATCACAGAGGTCATTCTGGCGATGAATCCCAGTATTGAGGGGGAAGCAACAGCCCTCTATATTGCACGGCTTTTGAACAGGGCAGGTATTAAAACGCCCCAGCTTTCACACGGCATCCCTATGGGAGCTGATTTGGAATATGCTGATGCAGAAACCCTGAGCAGGGCTTTAAAGAACAGACAGGAGTTGTAAGGCTCATGGATGAAAAAACAAAGGTTGGTTTCGATGCTGTGCGTGAGCGCTTTTCACGTTATATAGCGATTGATACCCGGTCGGATCCGCAGAACAGTGAGGAGACACCCAGCAGTCCGGGGCAGATGAATCTGGCCCGCCTGCTTTATCAGGAACTTCTGGATATGGGTCTGGAAGCCTATCTCGACGAGGACCACGCCTATACCTACGGACGTCTGTCAGCTAACAGGTCAGGCCTTCCCGCAATCGGCTTTTTAGCTCATCTGGACACATCTCCTGATATGGCCGGGGTTACAGAAAAGCCTCAGATCTTTACCTACGAAGGCGGAGACATTCGTCTGAATGATGAATTCAGTATCGAAGTCGACAGCTTTCCTTTTTTAAATGACCTGGTCGGTGAAGAAATAATAACAAGTGACGGCACTGCTTTACTGGGGGCTGACAATAAGGCAGGCATTGTTGCCATCATGGAGGCGCTGGACTACCTGATAGCACATCCGGAAATCGGACATGGCGACATTTCAGTAGCTTTCACGCCTGATGAAGAAATCGGACACGGAGCCTCTTTGCTGGACTTGGACCGTTTCAATGCTGACTTTGCCTACACTATGGATGGCGGGCCGATCGGCGATTTCAACTATGAAACCTTCAACGCTGCCGGCGCTAGAATCAAGATCCAAGGTCGCAACGTTCACCCAGGCACTGCCAAGCACACAATGATACATGCCGGCTTGATCGGAATGGAATTGCATAGCCTGCTCCCGGCAGGAGAAAGGCCGGAGTGGACTGATGGCCACGATGGCTTCTATCTGCTGACTGATTTTAACAGCACAGTAGAAGAGGCAAGTCTCGAATATATTATTCGCGACCATGACAGTAACCTTTTCCGGGAAAAGAAGAAATTACTGAAAGACATCGTAGAGTTTTTGAATAAAAAATACGGGCAGAGACTGAGTCTTGAAATCGAGGACTCTTATTACAATATGTTGGACCTGATCCGGGAATCCGGGCATGTAATTGAACTGGCCCGTAAGGCTATGAAGGAGCTGGATATTGAGATCAGCGAAGAACCCATCCGGGGCGGGACTGATGGAGCACAATTGACTTACCGTGGTCTGCCCTGCCCTAATATTTTTGTCGGCGGCTACAATTACCACGGCCGTTATGAGCTGGTTCTGACACGCGGCATGGCTTTGGCAGCTGACCTCATTGTTAAAATTGCTGAGCTTAACGCAGCACAATAACACTGATCATTAGAATTCTGAGTATAAAAAAAGATGGCCACAAACCCGGCCATCTTTTGCATTATATTTTAAACAAACTTACCTGTTGATAATCAGGGTATCTTCGGGCCGGCACATATTAAGGTAATCGCGTGCTATGCCCTCGATGTATTCGTCTGAATCCAGCATAGCATATTTCCTATTGAGATAATCATATTCTTCATACAAGGAATCCATCTGACGCTGGAGCTGTTCCTGCTCCAGATTCAAGCGCTGGTATTCTTCTTCCTGTTGAAAATATAGATTGGTGCAGACTGCAGTTATCAGTACAAAGATAACTCCCAAACATATACGAAGAAGGTAGGCACGCGTATTACGATTGCGTGCTTTGTTTGCTCCGGGCAAATTTCCACTTTTATTTGCCAGTCTCGCCATTACTGATCTCCTGTCGTGTAGACATCTATCCTAGTTTAAGCTAATGGTAAAGGAGTTTGTTCGGTTTTGCAAGTACCGTCCGGTGCAATTATTCTGATTTAAGAGGAATATAATTCCCCTGTTATCTAAATGTTATCTGCCTGCTAATCTGTTTCCAGCAATTCATAGAGTGTTTCGGCTTCTTCTTTACGGACCGCGGGACGCAAATCCAGCACCCGTGCCCTGGTCTTCCTCTGCCCGAAGCCGATCTCCAGTATATCACCGATTTTAAGTTCCGTACCCGGTTTGGCCTTCACACCGTTAACTGTGATTCTGCCGGCATCAGCTATCTCCTTGGCCACGGTCCGGCGCTTGACTATACGTGACACTTTCAGAAATTTGTCTAATCTCATTTGTCTCCCTACTCTTTCTCACGTCGCTTGGCTTCATCCCAGAAACTGTCCAGGACTTCCAGCGACAATCCGGAGTCCAGGTCAATACCGTTCTCTGCAGCTATCTCCTCCATGCTCCGGAAGCGACGGATAAAGTTTTCCGAGCTGGCTGTCAGTGCTGACTCGGGCTCAATCTGATTCAGCCGCAGAAAATTTACCAGCGCAAACAACAGGTCACCTGCTTCAGCCTGAATTGCCCGCTCAACCTCCTTGTCCTGTGAGGGGATCGCGGCAAGCTCCCGCCGTGACAACTCCTGTTCCAGCTCGGTGAGCTCCTCCAGCATCTTTTCGCGTGCCCCCACCGGTGACGGCCAATCAAAACCGATTTTGCCTGCGCGCTTCTGCAGTTTGGCAGCCCGCATCAGAGCCGGCATGGATCTGGGGACATCAGTCAGCATTTGAGATGTCTTTTCATAGTTCCGCTCCAGTTTTTTATTCCTGGTCCAGGTGTCCAGCCCTTCTTCTGCAGTCAGGGCAGTGTCATCACCGAAAAGATGCGTATGCCGGGAAATCAGTTTTTTCGAAATGCCGGTCACAACATCCGAGAAGTCAAAGGCCCCCCGCTCTTCTGCCATTCCGGCATGAAAGACGACTTGCATCAGCACGTCGCCCAGCTCCTCACACAGTTCCGCATCATCTTGCAGTTGAATGGCATTAACTGCCTCATAAGCTTCTTCCAGCATATTTTCCTGAATGGATGCATGATCCTGAGCACGGTCCCAGGGGCAACCTTCTTCACTGCGTAAAAAAGCCAGCAGGCCGAGCAAATCCTCAATATTATAAGTATCCTTCGCTTGGAAATCCTTATCCTTCGGATCAATCATATGGATCAAATCCTCCCTCAAATATCATCTAAACACGAATTCATTTACGTCATTAAGTATAGCGATCTTATGTGTCTTGTGTTGCCCGAGTTTTATTCTATAATGGTTCAGCATCAAATCCTTGACAAGGGATGCAATTTTACATAATAAAGCGCTTACACAAGAGGAGATAAATATATGTCAAAAAAGCCCCTGCTGCTGCTCTCAACCGACCGTAACAACCCCTGGAACAATTTAGCCCTTGAAGATTATCTCATGGGTCTTTGCGAAAGTGATGCTGATGACTCTGACGAAAGGCGCTACAGCGCAATTCTCTATCTCTGGCAAAACACCAATACCATTGTTATCGGCAGAAACCAGAATGCCTGGGCGGAATGTCGCTGCACGCTCCTGGAAGATGAAGGCGGGTATCTGGCACGGCGAAGCACGGGCGGCGGAGCGGTCTACCATGACCTGGGCAATCTGAATTTCTCTATAATTCTGCCTCAGTCGGAACTTGATCTTGACCAAAGTTTTAAAGTAATCCTGGACGCTGTTTTAGACTTGGGCATTGAAGCCGAGCGAAGCGGCCGCAACGATATTCTGATCGGAGGGAAAAAATTCTCCGGCAATGCCTTCCGCTTTTCCCACGGCGTAGGCCTGCATCACGGAACCTTGATGCTGAATTCCGATTTTGAGCGTCTGGTGCATTTCCTCACGGTTTCCGACGTCAAACTCAAATCCAAAGCTATTGCTTCAGTTCGTTCGCGCGTCGGCAACTTGCGAGACGTCCGGCCCGATCTGACACTGACGGAACTGGCGGAAGCTGTCAATAAATCCTTTGTTGAACGTTATGCAAAAGGGCGGGAAATCGAAAAGCTGGGGATAGATGAGTTTGCCGGTGACGATAGGCTGGCTGCATTGGAGGAAAAATATTCTTCCTGGGACTGGCGCTACGGCAGGACTGTCCCCTTTGACATGGAGATAGAGACAGGCCGCTTAAGTTGGGGCGAGGCCAAACTCGGTTTCGAAATTAAGCAGGGAAAAATTGAAAACGTCGTCGTCTACAGCGATGCTCTCGATGGGGATTTTATTGATGATATAGCTAAGGTCCTGGTCGGGGCGAGGCTGGATGCAGACGACATGACCGGCCGTCTGCATCAGGTGGTCGATCGGGGAGTGGAGATACTCACTCCCCGGCAGAACATGGTTGAGGACCTGATCAATACTATAAGAAGCAGGCTCTCCTAGTTAAACATTGACTCCGGTACCCAGACCAGGGCAAAAGCCTTGACAGCAATATCGCGCTTCAATGGTTTAATCAAGACTGTTTTCACATTGTCGGCTACATTGTCGTAGACTGCGGCCATATCGCTCAAAGCCTGCTCCATCTCTGCGTCAAGTGCCGTTTTCTCGTCGGTCAGCCGCTTGAGAGCATCTTCTGCACGGACAATGTCCTCTGCCTGCCTCTTTGAGCGGCTTGCACTTTTGGCAGCAGTACCGGCCCTGCCGACTGAAGATTGCGTGACCAGCGACTTGCCCAGGAAGGCGCCGAGAACAGCTGAACCGAAAGATATGGCAGTCTGCCTCTTCGCATCCTTGGACTGCTCGGTCTCACGGTCAATTTTCTCTTCGGCCTTGATTATTTTTCCTTCCAGAGTTTTATATTTTTTATCGTACTGGTCCCGGACCTTGTCCAAAGCAGCGTCACGATTCTCACGGGCTGCTAACTGAACACGGGCAACGAAATCACGCTCCGTTTCCCCGGGCTCTGAAAACATCTTCAGTTCCTGGTGGGTATAGTAGGCCAGAGTATCGGTTCGATATGCATGGTCTACCGCCTGTTTCTGCCACTGGGTATAACTGGTTTTCTTACGTGCATCAGCCGGTAAAGACGCATATCTTGCGTTCGCCGGAGGCTGGTCTTCACTGTCGATTTCATCCGGTTCAAAAAGCTTTGATTCATTCCAGTCAACTGTCAGCAGACCTTCTCTCACAGGGGTTAGGCGCAGCAACTCGCGGTCCTCACTGATCGAATGTTTTTCATTATCGTAATGAATACTGAGGTATGCGAGCAAGGCAGGCGTATATTTTTCGCCGGCAAAAGAGTTTCCATAAAGGTAGTGGACAGGAATTCCGGCTGCCCCGATCGGAGCCTGGGTAATCTCGCCGTTTTGAACTTCAACTTCCTGAACAGGCAGGTCCTGTGTTAACACGGTGGCTGCCTGCACCGGAACTGCTGTTGTCTCCGGAACTGCAACTCCAACAGACGGCGGGACAGGAGCAGCAGGCAAAGCTTGCCGGGCAAGCAGGGCAGTCTGTTCTCTGGTCAGAGGTCCCGCCAGATAGGACATGCAGAATCTGGTCGTAAACAAGGTCGGCTCTTTCTCCGCGGGCCGGCGTAGCAGGAACTCCCGCTTCTCCAGATTAGCTATCGTTTCCGAAAGGCTGCCGCGCTCAAGACCGACGTGAGCTGTGTCCACCATTCCTTCCAGCAAGCGTGAACGGTCACGTTCAGTGGAAAGACGGCCGATAAACCAACTGCCTATATTGGAAAGGCCTTTGTAATCCAGATCAGCCGGATTTTGTGTAGCCAGAACCATACCAAGTCCATAGGCACGGGCCTGCTTGAGCAAAGTCAGCAGGGGCAACTTGGACGGGGGATTTGCGACCGGTGGGAAATACCCGAAAATTTCATCCATATAAAACAGTGCTCTAAGGCTGTCTGTTCCCTGCTTGCTACGCATCCAGGCGATCATCTGGTTCAGCAGTAATGTCAGGAAAAACATGCGTTCAGCGTCTGACAGATGCGCCAGTGACAGGATCGACAGGCGCGGTTTGCCTTCAGCTGTGTAGAGCAGGTTGTCAATATTCAGCGGTTCACCCTGCAAAAAACTGGCGAAGGAAGGAGATGCCAGAATAGAATTAAGCTGCAGGGCTAGGTCAAACCGGTTTTTCTCGGGGAAAAAAGATTCAATATCCATGACCCCGATAGTCTTAATCGGCGGATTCTGCACAGCCTGAATCAGGTGAGGCAGGTCAACTGCTTTGCCCTCACTCCAGCGTTGGCGGATTATTTCTGACAAAAAGACATGTTCCCTGCTTTTGATCGGGTCCGCTTCGATGCCGATCAGATGCAAAACGCTGCTGCTGGCTGAAACAACCATGTCATTGACGATTTCCATGTCCTGTTCCGAAGGTGCGTTGAAAAGTCCCTCTACAGACAGCGGCCTGCCGAAGAGGCCGCCCGGAGTGTAAAGAGCAAAATCACTTCGCTCCCGCATCACGCGTATACGGTCTCCGGTTTGCGCTGAGGCTGTCAGACCGGTTCGCCAGGCATCAGCTTTTTCTTCCGCCAATTCATCTGCCGTAATACCTCTGGCTTTAGCTTCGCTTTCCTGTACCCAGGGTCGGAACTCTTCAGCTGTGAGGCCGGGAAAAGATAAGAGCAGGTTACCCATATCTCCCTTGGGGTCGACAATGATGGCGGGAATGCCATCCATGGCAGCTTCCTCCAGCATGGCAATGCCGAGGCCGGTTTTACCGCTGCCGGTCATGCCTACGCAGATCGCATGAGTTCTCAACTCCCGGGAGTCAAACAACATGAAATCGGGACGACCATCGCCATCACGATCCTCAGCGACTGTTCCTAAGTAAAATTGTCCAAGTTTCTCATATTCCATATACGTCTCTCCTGATAAAAACTGAGCGCGGCTACTGCCGCGCTCATCTTCAACATCATAAGTTCCTTAGCCAAGGACTCCGCTGGCTTCCAGGGCTTCCAGTGTGGGTTTGCTCTTTACGGAGCTTCCTGCAGCCGCCAGAGCATTCTTTGTATCTTTAAGACCGTTACCGGTAACAATAACGGTTACTGTCTCGTCCGGCTTGATTATGCCTTGCGCCAGGGCGGCTTTGATTCCGGCTGTACCGGTAACACCGGCGGGTTCTCCGTAGATGCCTTCGGTACGTCCCAGCAGACTCATGGCTGCAAGAATCTCCTCGTCAGGCACTGCGACCCACCGTCCGCCTGAATCCGCTACTGCACGCTGGGCTTTGACAATGTTCCGCGGTACGCCGACAGAAATGGAGTCGGCCAGGGTGTTCTCCTCAGTCGGAATCAAAGGTTTGCATTCGCAACCTGCATCAAAGAAAGGTGAACATCCGGTTGACTGTACTCCCAGAATTTTGGGAATGCGATCAATCATGCCCATTTGAAAGAGGTCATAGAAACCCAGATATACTCCACCGACAGTGCAGCCGTCACCTACCGAAAGAACAACCCAGTCAGTCGGTTGCCAGTTCAATTGCTCAGCTATTTCGAGCGAAACGGTTTTCTTACCTTCTGTCATGACCGGATTAATACCGGCATTGCGGTTAAACCAGCCATATTTTTCGATAGCCATTTTAGAAAGATCAAAAGTATCCTTGTAATTGCCGATGACGGAAACCACGCGGGCTCCGAAGATCAGCATCTGGGCCAGTTTGCCTTCCGGAGCGCGTTCAGGAACAAAAATAACGCTCTTCAGACCCATACGGGCAGCGTTTCCGGCACAGGAGGAGGCGGCATTCCCGGTTGAAGAACAGGAAATTGTGTCATAGCCCTGCTCAATAGCCTTGGCTACGGCAACAGCACTGGCACGGTCCTTCAGAGAAGCAGTCGGGTTCAAGCCGTCGTCCTTGATGTAAAGTTTCTTCAAACCCAGTTCATCGCCCAGACGCAAAGACTCATACAGCGGTGTCCAGCCCACCCGCAAAAAGGGTGTATAATCCCGATCCTGCAAGGGCAGGAAAGCCTTGTAGCGCCACATGCTGTTCGTATGGTCCTGCGCCAGACTCTCACGCGAGACATTTTTCTTGATTTCATCATAATCATAGAGAATATCGAGAATGCCTTTCTCACCGCAGTCAGGGCAGGTCAACATTTCAGCATCGTAGGGGTATTCCTTGTGGCAGAGCGTACATTTATACGATCTGACATGCGGAATCACGGCTTGTTGCTTATTGGTCATTTAGTGGCCTCCTTCTTATTAAAAGCAGCCTGCAGAAGTGTAGTTGCAGGTTTTTATGATTTGGAAATAGTCTACCATATCGTCTTCAGGGAATTACATAAATCCTCCCCTCCTATGCTAGGATAAAAGCCTATGAAGCCGGATCAGATTAAAAGAACAAAAAACCCTCTGTGTCGCACTGCCGCAATCCTGGCCGGCGGCAAGAGTTTGCGTATGGGAACGGATAAACAGGTTCTCAGCAGGGACGGGCAAATCCTGGTCCACAGTCTGATCAAACAAATGGAGCCTTACTTTGACGAAATCATTATCGTGACAAAGTCGGCAGGCCTTTATCAGGGGCAAAATGTTTTGCTGACGCGGGACAAATTGCCTTCCCGCGGCCCCCTGAGCGGCATCCATGCAGCTCTCACGGTCGCAGCTTCCCCTTATATTTATCTTGCAGCTTGCGATATGCCTGAATTCGAACCCGGGCTGTTAGAACTTTTATTGGAAGAATTGGACTCCTGCCACCCCTGCAGCGGCATAGCTGTAGAGCGGGAGTTTCGAAGCAGAGACGGCAGCCTGCGCCTGCGCCCCGAAATCTTCCATGCTATCTATGCAAAAAGCCTACTGCCGGTCCTGAGAAAACAGGTTCTGGCTCAGCGGAGCAAAGTAGAACATTTCATGCGTGAAACCGGCTTTCATTTTTTAAAGGAAAAAAAAGTCCGGCAGATTTTGCCGGACTGGTCTGTCTTTACCAACATCAATACGCCGGAAGAGGCCTCTGCTGCAGGCCTGGATCCACCGGCAGCTACTGATTATTTCTCATAGCGCTCTACAGATTCCTCATAAAAGCTCTTGTCGCTGAAGTAGTCGATCTGCATGGCCTGACGCACACGCTCCACTGTCTTTTGTGCCTTGGCGGAAGCTACCAGGCTGGCATCTTCCAGGATCGCAATAACTTCAGGTATGCGCTCTTCCCAATAAGCCCTACGCTCGCGGATGGGTGTCAAAATATCTTCCAGGACCTCAATCAGGAAACGCTTCACCTTGACATCGCCTAGGCCTCCCCGCTGATAGTGGGCTTTTATCGCATCGAGATCTTCATACTCAGGCCAGAAACGCCTGACATGTTCAGTTGAGTCAAAGGCATCGAGATAGGTGAAGACGGTGTTGCCCTCTACTTTTCCGGGATCTTCTACACGCAAATGATCCGGATCAGTAAACATTGACATCACTTTGTCCTTCACCTCCTTGGGATCATCGCTTAAATAAATGCAGTTTCCCAGAGATTTACTCATCTTGGCCTGACCATCAGTACCCGGAAGCCGCATGGATGCTTCGTTCTCCGGCAACAGAATATCCGGCATCACCAGAGTTTCACCGTAAGTGCTATTGAATTTATGTACGATCTCTCTGCATTGTTCCAGCATCGGACCCTGGTCCTCGCCTACAGGAACTACCGTCGCATCGAAGGCCGTGATATCAGCTGCCTGGCTGATCGGATAGATAAAAAAGCCTACAGGGATGCTGGATTCAAAACCCCGCATGCCGATTTCAGTTTTCACTGTGGGATTGCGGCGCAAACGGGAGACAGTGACCAGATTTGTATAGTAAAAACAGAGTTCTGTCAGTTGGTATACTGCCGACTGAACAAACAAGGTCGATCTGGTCGGATCCAGTCCCACAGAAAGGTTATCAAGCGCCACCTCCAGAACATTCTCGCGAATCTTCTCGGGATTATCCGCATTATCGGTCAGAGCCTGTGCGTCCGCGATCATGATGTATATCTCATCAAAATCTCCTGAGTTCTGCAGCTCGACACGCCGGCGCAAAGAGCCCACATAGTGGCCGAGATGCAACCTGCCTGTAGGGCGGTCACCGGTGAGAATAATATTCATAAGAAGTACTCCTTCCACATTAACTTCGTCTCTCAAAAACTAATTCTAACAGATTTCATAAAATGTCTCGTCACTGTGATTGTATTTGCTTGTTCCGGTCTAGTTCGGATAAAATTAGCAGGTGAGCGTTTGAGGAGATTTGAGTGAAAACAAGACGAAACAAGATCCTGATAGGCATGGCGGTTTTTTGGACAGCCCTGCTGTCCAGGGCACCGATCAGCAGTATCGGACCATTAATTCCCTTCATCAAAAGTGATTTGGCACTCTCTGCTGCTGCCGCAGGTTCCGTGACAACGCTGATTTCGATTATGTATGCACTGATGTCGCCGGTCGGTGGATACCTTACAGCGAAAGTTAATGCAAAGAGGCTCATTTATTCTTGTCTGTCACTCGCTTTCGCCGGCACTCTGGCCCGTACTTTTCTGGGTAGCTTTGGCCTATTCACGGGCACTGTCCTCACCGGTCTTGCACTGGGGATACTCAATGTTCAACTGCCCATTTTCATTAGGAACCAATTCGCCGGCCGGGTCGGCTTGTACATGGGCATGTACACAGCGACCATGACCCTGTCCAACACTGTAGCTTTAGCTTCGGTTATACCTCTGATGGACTTGAGCGGAAGTTGGCAGAACTCCTTGCGTATTCTGTCTCTTTTGGCCGTACCTGCCCTTCTCGTCTGGCCTCTGGTATCCAGGAATTCACTCTACTCAAGCGAGTCAGAAGTGAAGCTGGAAATTTCCTGGTCTAAGATGCGGGCTCATCTCCCTCTGGGCATCCTGTACGGCCTCCAGGCACTGATCTTCTTTTCCACCTCAACCTGGCTGCCCTCCATCCTCATGAGTCAGGGCAGAAGCAGCGAAGAGGCGGCTTTTTTGATGGTATTGATACAAGTAATCAGTTTGCCCACTAACTTTGCCTGTGGATCAATCATGCAGCGAAGCAGCAGAAAGTGGCTGATGGCTTTGCTGGCTTCCGGATTATTTCTCGGCGGATTATCTCTTATTCTTCTTGGCCGGGAAGAGTTGGCACTGCATATATTTGCGATAACCTTATTGGGTCTGGGAAATGGATTCATGTTTGCCATGCCCTTTGCCCTGCTCGGTTTTTCAGGCAAAGACAGTCAGGAGAACATGAACATTTCAACATTTGTGCCCCTGGTCGGCTACACACTGGCTGCTATCGGTCCGGCCGCATTAGGTTATCTTTATGATTTGACGCATAGCTGGACGGCACCGATCATCTTTATGATGGTCGGTTCTCTTGCGTATCTTGTTTTTGGAAAAAAAGCAGGAGATCTCGTTGATGCAGAACAGAAGAAAACCTAAACACCTTCCCGGCCCCTAAGCTTCTTCTTATCCATATAACAAAAAAACTCCGTGCACATATTTAATCAGTGAACGGAGTCTTTTGGTGCCCAGAGCAGGAATCGAACCAGCGACACACGGATTTTCAGTCCGTTGCTCTACCGACTGAGCTATCTGGGCAAAGAAGTGCCGGTTCTGGGACCGGCACTTTTGGCGACGCAGAAGGGACTCGAACCCTCGACATCCAGCGTGACAGGCTGGCATTCTAACCAACTGAACTACTGCGCCGTGTTTACCTTCTAGGGCTTCGATAGTCTATCAGATTAGAAGGATGATTGTCAATTGCTTAATTTCCAATTAAGTCAAGTGGTTATTTTTAAATAAATTCCGCTCCGTCCGAGTCCAGATCGGGGAGATTAACTGACGGATGGTTCATTATTTCCAGACGGCGCCTGTCCAAAAGCTCAAGTTCCGCAGCAGTCAGATGAGCCAGGCGCATTTTGCTTCTGAGCCGCTGCTTTTTCCACACAATAATCTGGGCGGGCTTGTCATCCTGGTCAAGCCAATAGCATAAGGTCTCAAAAAAACTATCTATTAATAGCTCTTCGCCGCCCACTTCATCCCAAAGCATCAATTCCGGGGCTTCATATTGATAAGTTTGCTCCGGCGACATATACTCCGCCAGTCTGAGAAAAGCGCTGCGGTCAAAGTCGAGTTTATCTTCATCTC
>JAAYEX010000180.1 GCA_012728535.1 Clostridiaceae bacterium
AGGGACGAGGAACTTTTGTTGCAAAGCAACCCGAGCGCTTGCGTATTCCTCATTTCAATTCACTGACCTTTAGCTTCCTGAATCTTACTTCCTACGAAGATGTTGGATTGCAGCCTATCAGCCTGATTGAACCTAACGCGGAGCTGGATGAAGTATTCGGCTTTACCGAGAAGAGACATCCCGGTTACTGGTTAGCTCAATGGCAGATTGTTTACGATAATATTGTTCACGGCTGGTGCACTTCAACTATACCGGTCCAGATTTTTCCTGATCTGGGTCAGGCCATCTCTTCCGGAAAGCGCATGTTGGATATTAAATCCAATAAGTATGCTCATTTGCCTGTTAAAGGCAGTGTTACGCTTTTGGCCAGACCTGCACGGAACAATGAGGCTCAGATGCTGGAAATACCCCGGCGCAATATCGTCTTAGCGGTAGAGGGTCCTCTTTTCGGCAGAAACGGCAATGCCTGTGAATTTTTGCGCACGGCTTTACGCACAGATATGTTAAGCTTAGAGATCAATTAAATTATTTTTGATAAGAGGTTAAACGTGAGTAGGTATTTTGATAACACAGCAAGTGCCCCGATCAAGCAACATGTCCTGGATAATTACATCATAAATATGCGTAATTGCTATGCAAACCCCGCTTCATCTCATTTGTTCGGACAACAAAGCCGTGATTTAATTGAGCAGGCGCGACAAAAAATAGCTGCAACTTTGGACTGCCACGAATCTGAGATTATTTTCACTTCAGGTGGAACAGAGTCCATCAACACTGCTTTAAAAGGCAGTGCTTATCAGCTATCTGCGAATGCTCCCAGACGATTAATAACAACTTTGGGTGAGCACGAAGCTACTAAGCAAACAGCCTTGTTTTTGGAACGTTACTATGATTTTGAGACAAAATGGATCGGTTTGGAGAAAACCGGAGAACTCAGACTGGATGAGTGGAAAGCAGCAGTAGAAGAGACTGAATTCAGTCTGGCCAGCTTTATTTATATCAGCAACGAGACCGGTGCAATTAATGATTTGAGAAATGTTGTAGAAATAACAAGGAAAGCGAATCCGAGAACATTGATTCACAGCGATGGCGTTCAAGTTATTGGTAAACTTCCTTTTTCATTTAAAAAATCTGACCTCGATTTTGCCTCGATAGCCGGTCATAAAATCGGCGCTCCGAAGTCTTGCGGTTTATTGTTGGTAAAAGACAAGAAATTATTCGAACCATTGATCCATGGTGGTGGCCAGCAAAAAAACCGACGCTCCGGAACGGAAGATGCTCCTCTTTTCTATGCTTTGGCTCAGGCAGTTGAGCTTTCTAACGACAAAATAGCCGCCAGTTATGAAAGAGTTGCCGGCCTCAGAGAACGCTTTTTAGACTTGTTGAAGCAATTTAAGATCCCGCATCAGGTACTTTCACCTGATGACGGTTTAGCCCTCGTGCTGTCAATATCATTCCCGGGTTTGCGAGGAGAAACATTGCAAAATGCCTTGTCCGCGCGTGAAATGGCAATCTCTACCGGTTCTGCCTGTCATGCAGACGAAGTGGGTAAGAACAATGTTCTGGAAGCAATGGGTTACGATAAAGAAACCATAGCCAACAGTGTACGTTTCAGTTTTAACGTTATTCACACCGGTAAAGATATTGATCTTCTGGCACAGGCAATTGGCATTATTTATCAGGAATATGCCAGACCATAGCAGATATGTCAGCTTCAGATAAAACAAATCTCCTACTTGTCAGAATCGGCGAAATTGCTCTCAAGGGTTTAAACCGGGGCAGTTTCGTGCGTCAACTGATACGCAATATTCGCTATCGTATTAATGAATTCGGTCGTTTTGATATACACGAGCACTCCTCCCGGATCTGGGTGCGTGCCTTATCAGATGATACTGATATGAATGAAATCATCAGCCGTGTGACTGCTGTTTTCGGTATTGTCTCAGTTTCTCCGGTGCAAGAGCTTCCTCTTGAGTATGCCGACCTGCAGGATGCATGTCTGTCCTACGTAAAAGACATTCTTGCTGATAACAATAAGTCTTATACTTTCAAAGTTGAAACACGTCGGGTCAACAAAAATTTCCCCTTGCGATCTTATGACATCAGTGC
>JAAYEX010000181.1 GCA_012728535.1 Clostridiaceae bacterium
CAGAGGATGAATTTACTGTCTGACCGGTAACCACGTTTGTTGTCTATCTCCACCAGCGCTTCATCAATGCTGTACATGTTAATCCAGGAGAAGATCATGCAGAGTATGCCCCAAAGTTCGTAACTGGGCTTGGTTTTCTCGTAGCCCAAAATAGAGTTAAGGTCCTGAGAAGTAATATAGCGCCAGTAAATCAGATAGATACCACAGGTGAAAATACCTAAAAGCAGCACAGTCACCGGGCTGCGATATTGTCCTCTGTATCCGGTTAAAGGAATATTGCGCGGGTCTGTGCGCTGATAGCCGGGCTGTTGCTGGTACTGCTGCTGGTACTGTTGCTGATACTGCTGACCGCCACCCTGGCCGGAGCCTGCCTGTTCGTGGATTTCAGAGCCACATGTGGGGCAGTACCTTACATCGTCAGGTACTGCATGGCCATTTGGACATCTTCTCATAATTATCCTCCTCAGCTCAAAAATATTGAGTCTTTCATAGCATCTCAACTATCCATCAATAATTTTATCACAAGATTGATAACACAATGTTATTGCACTTGCAGGCAGAGTTTAGAGAGGAGCCAGGACTTCAGAAATCTTCCGGTAATTCGTCAGGACTCCATCATCAAGGTCCAGGTCAGTCCTCAGATCAGCCAGACGCTTTAATCTTTTGTCATAGCTGCAGCATTCTGCAAGTTGGGCTTGTAATTTAGACTGCCGCCGCAGGCGTTCGCTGCGGCTGATCAGGCAAAGTCCTGCTTCCGACAAGTCTTCCAGATCGGCTAATTCATCCTTATAACGTTGGATTTGACGCTGCAAATACTTCGAACGCAGGAGTCCACAGGAATTCGGCTCATATCGGTGGATATAAATTAAAGCCTTAAAGCCGTTTTCTTTGCCGCTGTCGAAAAGCCAATAGATGGGCCTTCTACCTGAACCGCTGACCGAATACTGCCGGCAGTGGTCACGGTAAAAGTCTCGCAAAAAATATCTGCGGATAACGGCGCGAGCGTCATCCTTTTCCGGACTGAAGTCCGGGGACAAGCCGCCGGCGATAAAGACCAAGTTTTCTTCCAGTCTTTCGCTGCCATAAATTTCCACCAGGAAAGCGGCAAAACGTCTGACGATGTCATCGTCAAAATATTCCTCATCAGTCAGAGTCAGAACATTATCCGGGCAGGGTTTATAGCTCTTATAGTCGCCTGCCTTCCACTCACCTCCGGCAAAAACCGGACCGCTTTTATCCGGTGAATAACGTCCCAGCATACAGCCCAGGGCATAGGAAATAAATTGCTTTATCAGGTCCGGCTTAGTTAAGACATAGCGATTTCCCCGCATTTGCAGCGGAATGTCGTTCTCAGAATCATAAATCAGGCTGCTGCTGATAGCTTTGTCCGGAGGATAGGCGTCCAGCTCAGCGTCGAGGCCATAGAGGTCAAGAAAAATGTGGTTCAGCCTTGCTTCCTTCTGCCTGAGCAGGTCAAAGTGGATCCTGAAATGCTCTTTCAAAAGGTCATAGGCTGCAGATAAGCTGTCCGGTCTTGCCGCTTTCACCGTTTCCTCCGCACGCAGATGGCTGAGATAGCTAGCCTGAAAAGCGGGAAAGTCAGCCAGCGGATGGCAGGAGAAATCACGCGAGTCTTCGAAGCTGTCCCAGTCAGCCCGGGCTAAAGCTACACAATCCTCCGCCAATCGCAGGACTTCCTCTTTATTTTCCTGATCAAAAAGAATCGGAAAATTATCAAAGTCGCCCACGTTTAGATTCAAGGTGGGATTCATCATTTTGAAAAGATAATCAGCTATCGGCGTGCTGAACAGGGCCAGAAGATATCTGAGGAGTTCCGGATCATCCGAAAAAGCCGAATTGCCGGCCACATTGGGCACGCTGCCGGCCTGGCGGTAACGAATGCTGAAACCGGCGCTGGTAATCAGACTCCAGCTGATAGCTTCGCGGAAGTAGAACTGCCGCGACGGCAGGCAATTACCTATGCCTGCCAGGATGTCAAAATTTTCCCGGTCAAACTTGATCAGATAGTCGGAGTTACCGTACCAGCGGCGATAGCGCCCACCCTTGTCATGCGGTGCGTAGAGTTTGCCCGAGCGATGGAAATCCTCCACCGATATCGCATCGAAGTTGATCTTGTTCAGGTCAACTTCAAACCAAAGCCGGAGAAAACGTCGATTATCTCCACTGGCCAGGCCCTGACGAGCTTCGACCAGACTATTCACCGGCCTACCTTTTTCAAAAATGTCAAAAACTTTTTCACCGGCCCAATATGCGATCGGTGTCGAAGGCAGCTTGCGAAAATTCTTTGCCTTACTTTCAAAAAAGTAGTCGCATTTATCCGCAGCCAGAGCCTGGCGCAGTTTTTCTTCCTGGACCCTTAGCCCGCCTGTGAATTCGGTCAACTTGATATAGAGCCCCTCCTTATCGGACGGGACATTTTTCAGCACGAAGGCACACAGAGGCACGGTGGCGGCATCAAAGGCTGAATACTCCAGCTGCACCAGGGTCGTGACCGCCTTCTCCCTTACTATGAAGCGACGCAGCTTTTCATAGCTCTTGATAAACATCCAGACATAGGGTGTCATCAGGGCTGAATATCCCTCCGGGTGACAGAAGAGGAAATTTCTGAAGATGTAAACGCTGAATAGATCGCGCCTGTAGTCATAGTAGTTTTTGTGGACATAAGTTTTCAGCTTGCCGGTAAACCTGTTCATATAGGGTGGGTTGGTGCAGACCACCTTATATTTGTCAGACAGGAGAATTGCCTGCCGGGCCAGCCTTTTCAGCAAGGGCCGGGTCTGGCTGAGCCAGGCTGCATTTTCCGGAAGGAGAGAGTCGACCTGTGCTGCTGCTTTATCCAGCAAGCAGATGAAACCTTCGTAGTCCCGGTCCTCCACTTGCAGGAGAGAGCCGATTTCTCCGGCATCACGAAAGGCATCCAGCAGATAGTCAGCTGTTTCAGCCAGCTTCGGTTCGATCGCCTGCAAAGAAGCAGGTCCGGATGAATCCACGGCTTTGCTTTCCTCCAGCACGAAAACCTGGACTTCGATCCCGCTGTCGAAAAAATCAGGATCATAGCTGCGGGCTTTCATAGTGATAGCGAAATTCGCCAGATTTACTACGCGCTCGTCTATATCAATGCCGTGCAAATTGTGTCGCACAATTTCTCGCGCCGCCTCAGCCTCGCTGTAGCCACATTCCCGGTAAAGGTCTAGCAGAAGGTCAAAGGCGTAGAGGAGGATATGGCCGCTGCCCACACAGGGATCGAGGACAGTCAGCTCCTGAGGCGTGATCTGTGCAGGCCTGTGACCTTGGTGTACACCGGATCTTGGGCCTTTAGGCTCAACATAGAACTCCAGTTTTTTGCGCAGGGGGCTGTCCGGCTTGCCTTCCAGCCAATAGCGCCCCAAAGAATTATCCAGCAAATATCGTACGATCCAGTCGGGAGTGAAAACCTGGGTAGCAATCGGAATATCCGCTTTTTCAATCTGCTTCACATTGAGACTGATAATCTCATCGCGGCGGTCTGCCGTGTAATACTGATAAAACCAGCCGATTATCTCCACCTGGCCTCCCCGACGCAGATCGAAATACGCCTCCGGAATATCCAGTAGCAAACGCCGGACCGGGCCGTCCTCATCCTCATAAAAAAGGCTTAGTAAGAGTTCGAGATAATCCGGGATTCCGGCAAAAATCGAGGGGAATAATTTCGCCAGCTTTTGGCATTTTTTAATAAAAAGAAAGGTAAAGAGCTCATCGCTGTTTTCATCCTGCTCCGGCAGGCTTAGAGCTTCGCCCGAGTCGACTGCCGAGAGAGAGAACTCGTCTCCGGGCAAAAAGGCATTAACTTCCAGAAAACGCAGGGCGACCAGGCAGGAGAAACAACGATAGGCTGCATCGGATAAAACTCGCTCATAAGCAGCAAGGTAATCACCGTCAGCAAGCTCCTGCAAACGAATGGCGGCAATCAGTTCACTGCGCAGACGACCCTTGCGCCCGCCTTCTCCCGTCCCGCTGATACCGGAGGGCCTGATGCCTAATTCAGAGGCCTTTTGCTTAATGTCAGCGCTTATTCGGCGCTGCGCCTGCAGCGCGAATTCTTTAACAGCTTTTATAAGCATGGACCTCCCACTTCCTCAAAATCACTCACACAGATAGATGGCAGCTTCATAAGGCAGGAGGCTTCGACGTCCTGCCCCTTCTTTTTCTGCCGGCTTCATATTAGTATAAAGCAGTTTGTCTCCGGGAGAGGCCTGAGAGCGAAGATGACTTAAGTCGCTCAGGTTGAATTCAACCAGGATTTTCTCATCCTGCCATTGGCGGAAATAAGCAAAATAATTGTGGCTTTTCTCTTTAACAAAAGATATGCTGCCACGGCGGAGGGCGGTGTATTGCTTGCGCAGGGCCATCAGACGGCGGAAGTCCGCCAGCACGGAATTGGAATCTTCTTCCTGGGCCGCAACGCTCCAGCCCTGATCCTGTTCGGGACGGGGTAACCAGGCTTCAACTGTGCTGAAGCCGTTCCCGGATGTTTCGTCCCAGTTCATCGGCACTCGTACATGGTCTCTGCTGCCTGCCAAAATCGTCGCCCAAGCAGAAGCTTCACCTAGTTCTACGCTTAACTCTGCAAAGTAATTTATGGCTTCAACGTCCCGTACATCATCTATTGAGGAGAACTTCTGATTAACTTCTCCCAGCTCCTGTCCCTGGTAAACGAAAGGCGTACCTTTCATGGTCAAAAGCCAGGCCATCATCATTTTGGCCAGCCGGCGGCGATGCCTGGGATCCGGATTTATCTTTGATATCATGCGCGGATTATCGTGATTTTCCCAGAAAACGGACATCCAGTCGTTATCGCCCAGGCGGGTATGATACTTAATATAGTATTTTTTCAGATAATTGAGATCGTAGAGATAATCATCATACCTCCATTTGCCCGGTGGCTCCAGCTGGTCAAAGTTGAAAACCAGATCTAGCTCCTTCCTGTCTTCACCACTCAAAAGCCGGCCCATTTCCAGGCCGATACCGGGTGTTTCACCCACGGAGAAGGCATCATAGAGGGCGAAGGCCTCCCGCCTCAGGTCTCTGAGGTATTTGTTGAGATTAGGGCCGTAATAATAATTTTCGATACCGCCGTAAGTAATAAGGTCACGGATGGTGTCGTCGCCATCAGGCAGCCCCTCGCGTTTAGAAATGTAATTGATCACATCAAGGCGGAAGCCGTCCACGCCCTTGTCCAGCCACCAGCGCACCATCTCCGCGATATCCTGCCGCACGGGCTCGTGATCCCAGTTGAGATCCGGTTGTTTCTCTGAGAAAAGATGCAGGGTGTAGACGTCCTGGTCAGGATAATACCGCCAGGCAGGACCGCTGAAAAAGGAGACCCAGTTATTAGGCAGGCCGTCCGCTCCGGGACGGAAAAAGTAATAGGACCGGTAGGGGCTTTCGGGGTCGGCTAAAGCCGCCTGAAACCAGGCGTGCTCATCAGAGGTGTGGTTAACAACCAGGTCCATGATCAGGCGCATACCCCGGTCGTGCACTTCTTCCAGCAGGAGGTCAAAATCTTCCATGGTCCCCATCTCGTCCATGATTGCCTTGTAATCCCGGATGTCATAACCGTTGTCATCGTTGGGGGAATCGTAGATAGGCGAAAGCCAGAGGGCATCAACGCCGAGACTTTGCAGGTAGTCAAGCCGGGAGCGGATACCGTTGATATCACCGATACCATCGCCGTTGCTGTCGGCAAAGGAGCGTGGATAAATCTGGTAAAAGACAGCTTCCTTCCACCAAGACCATGAGGGATTGGGATTGCTTTCGCTCGGTTTGTCCCTTTCCAGATTCAGCAGCCAGTAAAAAGACTCCCAGAAAGCGTCATCCAGGTGGTCGCGAGTAAGTTTTTTCACCGTGCTGATTCGCAGGTTGGACACCAGGGGATTGGTGATCATCCGGTTGGAACGGTCCAGCTGCAATAATATTTTATCGATC
>JAAYEX010000182.1 GCA_012728535.1 Clostridiaceae bacterium
CATCCAGCTGCAGGTCGAGCAAACGATGTATGGTCGTAGCTTCCATCTGGCAAACTTCTTCCATACGGCGGGCAGCGCGTCCGGTCGGAGCCGCCAGCTTGACCTCCAGCCCATCGGCAAGGAGTATCCGGGTCAGGAGTCGCACCGTGCTGGTTTTACCGGTTCCGGGGCCTCCGGTCAAAATGGAGAAAGGAGCTGTCAGCGCCATTTGCAGAGCCTTGATCTGATCCTTGCCGGGCGTGATAATTTCCTCACTGTCAATCCTGAAGCTGGTTTGGGCAGCAGCTTTCGAGATTACCCGGTCGCAATAAACCGTATCACCATAGCGGGGGTCAATTTCACATTGCGCCTCCGGCCTGCCGGCCAAAACACGAACTGTCCGGGTGAGGTCTTGCTCCAACATGAAGACTGACCGCATAGCGATGACAGCTTTCTCCGGATCTGCCTCTGCCGGCAGATTACTGCCGAATTCAACTTCCAGCTTCAGGAGGTCCGGATTATCCGGATCAAAGCGGACCACCATTTCCTCTTCAACAAGTTTATCCAGGGCAGCGTGAAGCTTTGCTTCATCTACCTCCAGACGCCGAGCTAAATTTTGCAAGAGGTTTTTTTCCTTAAGAAAACTATGCCCGTCCTGGAAGAGGCTTTGCTGCAAGGTATAAAGGAGAGAACCGCGCAGGCGTACCGGATGATCGCCCGACATCCCGAAGGCTTCAGCCAGTCTTTCGGCTGTCTCAAAACCGATGCCGCGAACCCTTTGTGCCAGATAATAGGGGTTTTGACGGATGACAGCCTCAGCTGAATCCCCCAACTCTTTATAAATAGTACGAATACGGGAGGGACCGATGCCATAGGGCAGCAGTAGCAATGAAAGCTCCTGGTAAGATCGTTCTTTCTGCAGGGCCTCCTGAAAGTTCTTGGCCCGCTTTTTCCCGATTCCGGATATTCGAGCAACACGTTCCGGCTTCTCACGCATAATTTCCAGCGTTTCGCTGCCGAAAGCATCTATTAGTTTTTCAGCCGTCTTTTCGCCGATTCCCTTTATTGCTCCGGAACTGAGGAAGGCATAAATCGCTGCTTCCGAACGTGGAGCCTGTTTAAGCACGGACCTGGCTGTGAACTGCAAACCGTACTTGGGGTGATCAGACCATTCGCCCTGGACCCGCAGGGTCTCACCCACATTAAGCGGCGGCATTTTTCCGGTCACTATTACTTCATCCTGGTCGCTCAACAGTTCAATGATTGTGAAAGCATTTGATTCATTATGAAAAATGATGCGCTCGACAACACCTTCCAGCTGACCGTCAGTATCAACCGCTTCTTGTCCAAAATCGTCAGTCAGAAAACTTTCTTGTTCCACAATTCACCTCGCCTTTCATTCTAGCCTCTTCAGGCCATAATTTGCGATAGCCCCGCAACAAATGCAAAACCGGCCGCAAGCCCGTCAGGCTGATTGCGACCGGTTTAACTGAAATCATCTTATTGCAACATTTTGTGCTGCAGCTTTTTATGCAGGCAGCTTTTTATATACCGGCTCTAGGCCCATTTTTTCGCTAAATCCAACTGTTCCCAGGGAAGATCCAGATCCGGGCGTCCGAAGTGTCCATAGTTTGAAACCTGCTGGTAGATCGGACGCAGCATGTCGAAGCGCTCAATCAGCGCCGACGGGCGCAGATCAATATCTCTTCTGACAAGAGCCTCCATCTCGCCGTCACCCAGAGTACCACTGCCGAAGCTGCTGATCGTCAAGGAGACAGGCTGGGCCACGCCGATTGCGTAAGCCAGCTGTACTTCGCATTGCGAACACAGACCGGCCGCTACCAGATTCTTGGCGATATAGCGGGCAGCATATGAAGCTGTGCGGTCAACTTTCGTCGGATCCTTGCCGGAAAAGGCACCGCCGCCATGGTGACCGAAACCGCCGTAGGTGTCACAGATAATCTTACGGCCGGTAAGACCCGTATCACCCTGTGGTCCTCCGACTACGAAACGCCCTGTCGGATTAATCAGGACCCGTGTTTTATCGGTGAATAAAGAGTCATCAAGTACAGGTACGATTACGTGCTTTTTCACTTCTTCACGAACTTCTTCCAGTTCATAGTGTTCATAATGCTGGGTTGAAACGACAATCGCATCGATATGGACCGGCTTATCGCCCTCATAACGCACGGTCACCTGGGTTTTTCCGTCAGGCAGGAGACTATTGGTAATACCCGCTTTACGGACATCTGCCAGCTGCTTGCTCAGCCGGTGGGCCAGGGTGATGGGCAGAGGCATTAGCTCCTCAGTATCGCTATTGGCATAGCCGAACATTATGCCCTGATCTCCGGCACCGGTTGTTGCCTCCATCAGGCCTTCTTTTGACTCCAGCGCCCGGTTTACTCCCAAGGCAATATCCGGAGACTGTTCATCGATTGAAGTCAGCACTGCACAGGAATCAGCGTCGAACCCGGTCC
>JAAYEX010000183.1 GCA_012728535.1 Clostridiaceae bacterium
CGATGAGATCGCCGACCTTACTTCCCGACACATGACTGGAGGCGGTAGGATTTTTGTCACAGCTGAAGTTTCAGGCTACTGGACTTTTGCCGCCAGATCCACCGGTGCCATTGTCTGCATTATAGATGGCGACAACCGCATAGTGTATGATACCGGCCTGCCGGCATATCTGGTAGAGCAGCTGGAATACGATACAAGCGACCGATATTATGTCCTGACCGACGAACTGACAAACAGGGGTCGCAGCAGCTATAGCAGCACGGCAGAAGATACCGGATTGAGTGAATATCTGACCGATCCTGCCTCATGGCTTGTCGCCAGTAGCCCCTTGCCCAGCTATACGAGAGTATATACAGGTGAGGTACTCTTGCTGCGACATACCAGACCGGATAGCTTCACAGGACTTTTACAGGAAAACAGTATCCCGATTTCATTTTTTATTGCTTTTCTTTTGTCCCTGATAATTATTCTTCTTATATCACGCAGCATCACAGAACCTATCTCTGCCTTGGCAAAGACAGCGGACAAAGTATATAAGGGTGATCTGAGTGCCCGTGTCAAACTGGGAAGAGAAGAGCTGCCTCTGGCTCTCGATGACGTGGATGATGAAGTTCCCGGCCGTGAGGATGATCTGACACTCCTGGTTCGAACCTTCAATACACTGATCGCGAAATTTGAAGAGCAGGAACAGCAACAATCTGATTTTCTCAGCAGTATTTCCCACGATTTGCGAACTCCCGTCACCTCAATCCATGGTTTTATCGAAGCCATGAGGGATGGCACGATTTCACCCGAGCGTTACCCGCACTATCTGGACATTGTTAAATCTGAAACTGAGCGTTTGCGTCAATTGATTGACAGCTTGTTCGAGCAGACTGTCGAAGGAAATGTCAATGCTTTGAACCGCAGTGTTTTCAATATAAATAGTCTGATCATCCGTGTTGTGGATTCATTGGAACCATTACTGATGGAAAAAAATCTTACTCTCAAACTGCAGCTGGCTGACGGCGAGGGGACCGGCTATAACGTGATAGCGGATGAGGATGCCATCACCAGGGTTCTCAGCAACATCCTGACAAACGCGATTCGCTTTGCGCCATACTCAGGTCTTGTGCTTGTGAGCACAAGATTTGAAAACCGTCTGGTACAGGTTTCTGTTGAGGATAATGGCGAAGGTATCTCCGATGAAGATATCCCTTATATCTTCGACCGCTTCTATAAGGCTGAACGTTCACGCTCCACCGAAGGTTCAGGTTTAGGCTTATATATTGCGCGAACTCTCGTCAAGAGACATGGACAAATGATCAGGGTTTATCACTCTGACTTAGGCGGTGCAGGCGTCTTATTTACCCTGGAACGCCCTTGATTCATAAAGAATTGTTCATATTATATACATTAATTTTTTGTAAGATAGAAGTTGAAATAATTTTGTAGAATTATTCCTGACTAGCGCAAGCTACTGAAAGGACAATCTTAATTAATGTTAAGACAGCTGATTAAACCGAAATTTTTAGTCGTTTTATTTTTGCTTTCGTTTGTCTGTGCGAGTGGCTGTAAACCTGACAACAAAGTAGGTAAACCATCCGGTACGCCTCTCATTGATGACAGTGTCAAGACAGAAACAACAATAGATCTATCTTCACACTCTGTAGCAGACCCGTCAGCCAGCAGGCCAAATATACCCGAAACAACCGGGGCTGATTCACCGGTCAGGACTGAAACGACAATCGGATCCACTGTAGGCAACAGCAAGACCACGAATACGCCTGGCGAAAGCTCGGATAACACTAATACTGTCAGCATACCGACCCATACAGCAGATCCGGAACAAGATCCCATTGTTCTTGCATGGACTGAGATATTTGAAAAAATCAATCCCTCCGTTGTCTCGGTCAGGCTTAAGATACCTGCCTCAACTTTATATCAGGAAAGAGAA
>JAAYEX010000184.1 GCA_012728535.1 Clostridiaceae bacterium
ATACAAAACAGCCAAATCACTATCGATCAGCACTTGCTTCCCACGAATAGTGTAAATCAAGTTTTGTATTTGATTGTCTTCAGCAAGAGCGAGAGCATTATCCTGCGTCATAGCCTGGCAGAAGTAGCAGAAGAGGCTTGAACGAACGCAAAATAGACCATAACGATTAAGCTACGGTCTATCTTTTTTAGATATCTGTTGTTCGCATATAGAAAAATCTACTCAGATGTTGCCAAAACGTTGCCACGAGGCTATTCGAAACACCGAAAAGCCGCTATCTACAAGGGTTTGCGGCTTTCCTGGAATTACTCCCACTCGATCGTTCCCGGCGGCTTCGGAGTCACATCGTAGAGAAGGCGGTTGATACCCTTGACTTCGCTCGTGATCCGCTCGGTCAGGCGGGCCAGCAGCTCGTAGGGGAGAGGCTCGACCGTAGCTGTCATGGCGTCAACACTGTTGACTGCCCGGATAATGCAGGGCCATTCGTAACTGCGTTCTTTGTTGCGCATACCGGTCGACCTGACATCAGGCACCACCGTAAAATACTGCCAGACCTTTTTGTCCAGACCGGCCTTGCTGAATTCCTCGCGGAGGATAGCGTCTGACTCGCGCACCGCCTCCAGACGCTCACGGGTGATAGCGCCGATACAGCGGACAGCAAGCCCGGGTCCCGGGAAAGGCTGGCGATTGATCAGGTCCGGGGGCACACCCAGAACGTGGCCGCAGCTGCGCACCTCATCCTTAAAAAGCGTCTTCAGAGGCTCAATCAGCTTGAAACGCATCTCTTCAGGCAGAGCCCCCACATTATGGTGGCTCTTCACCTTTTTTGCCGTCTTGGTGCCGGACTCGATAATGTCCGGATAAATAGTGCCCTGAGCCAGAAACTCGACGTCATCCAGGCTGCTGGAAATCTCTTCAAAAACAGCGATAAACTCATTGCCGATAATCTTGCGTTTTGCTTCAGGCTCAGCAACCCCTTCCAGCTTGGTCAAAAAGCGATCCGAGGCATCGACGTAAATCAACTGGCCGGGGAATTGGGCGTCAAAAACCTCGCGGATATGTTCCGACTCGTTTTTGCGCATGAGGCCGGTGTTGACGTGAATCATGGTTAGGCGGTCGCCGATTGCCTTTCCCAGCAGAGCTGCCAGCACAGTAGAATCCACGCCGCCGGAGAGAGCGAGCAGGACTTTTTTGTCGCCGACTTCCTCCCGGATTTCAGCAATCTTCCACTCAAGAAAGTTTTCAATCGTCCAGTTCGGCCTTGCCTTACAGGTGTCGAAGATGAATTCCTTCAGCAGTTTTTCCCGCTCTTGCGGATTGCCGGGTAGCTTAGGGTAGCCATCATAAGCCGTGTGCAAAAAGGGCACATTGAGCGCCATGATGTCAGCCGATGGCTCAATCAGGATACCATCAACCTCACGATTAGGGCCGCTGTTAATGATTACCCCACGCACACCCTCAATTTCCGCCAGGTCTGCCGCCGTCATATCATGAGGGTGAACCTCGCTGTAAACCAGATAATGCCTCAGCTCACGCGCTATTTCAGCATTATTCGTACCACCAAGATCAATAATCAGAATCTTGTCAACCTGCATGCGAAACTCCTTTTGACGGTGCCAGGCACCTAAGTTGTTAAGTTATTTACCCTACCATCGTATGCATAGAAAGGTGCCTGTCACCATTCTATGCAAGGCACTTTCCGACACACTGCATAGATTTGTGCCTGGCACCTTTCTATGCAAGCAACAATCTATGCGCTTTCTTTTGTGCTCAGACCGTCGAACTGAATCTGGTAGTAACCGGCATATTCTCCCTTGCGGGCCATTAATTCTTCATGTGTACCGCGCTCGGTAATGCCCGTCTCGGCCAGGACCAGTATCTCGTCGGCATTGCGCACGGTGGAGAGGCGGTGAGCTATCACAATGGTGGTACGGTCCTGGGACAGGCGGTCCAGCGACTCCTGCACCGCGCGTTCGCTCACATTATCAAGTGAGGAAGTCGCCTCATCCAAAATCAGGATCGGTGGATTGCGCAGGAAGGCCCTGGCAATCGAGATACGCTGTTTTTCACCGCCGGAAAAGCGCACGCCGCGCTCACCGACCATGGTG
>JAAYEX010000185.1 GCA_012728535.1 Clostridiaceae bacterium
ATAGCTTGCGCTCGAGATCTCCACCGACTCGTTCACACGTATCTCCCAGGGCAGCATTGTTAAAACGAGATAGCAGGTCCTCAACATGCAGTAGGACAGGATTTAGCCGCATATCATATTTTTCGGATAACGCCATTGCACTATCCTGCATAGCATTTTGTACAATGATGCGAATATCCGGCATATTTGTCGCTTCGTAAATATAGTCTAGGCCGAGGTAGTTACCTAAATAAGCACAGCTGGCGTGCCCCATGTTGTGAACATACAGCTTGCGTTTAATATAAAAATCGAAGGGTTCAAATGGAACCATGTTTTTAATTTTCGGAATAGCACCCTTGAAAGCGGCTTTATCTGTAGGAAGAAAACCATATTTTTCCACACAAACTCTCAGTGGGTTCCCATCCTGCATTTCCGGAGTTTGAACCGGCACCATGCGTCCAATCGATGCTTCGATCAGACCGACTGAGTCATCAAAAAGGGTCTGCTCTTCAGTACTTAACTCACTTTTAATCAGTTTTCCCAGGAATTTATCTGCATTGAGGAGATTTTCACAAATGATAATGTTGAAAGGAGCCTTGGTTACTGTCCAGCGCTGACGAAGTCCTCTAACGATATTCGGGACGATATATTTCAATGCCCTGCTGCCTACGGCAGTCGCCATGATATCACAGCCGGCAATAGCATTACCGGCTGCCTCACCATCATTACCGTGAACAGCAGTGACTCCTTCGATCCAAACATCTTCATGTTTTTCATTTGATACAAATCGGACAGGATAGCGCTGTTCTTTTGACAGAGCCGATACTACTTGCTCATTGACGTCAATGAATACCACTTCATAACCTGACTGGCTAAATAAAGCTCCAATGAAGCCCCGCCCGATATTGCCGCCTCCGTACATAACAGCTTTCACTGATAAGTCCTTCTCCCTATTTCTTTTGAGTTTACTTTAACTAAAATATATTTTTCTCCCAGCCGGCTTCGATTTTCTGTTCAAGTTCCTTAAAGGAACGCAAACCACTTAAAGCATCGTAACCTTCCAGACAGGAGGCACCGGTACCTACTGAAAATTGCAGCGTACGCTCAAAATCATTACCCTGAATAACGGAATAGAGAAATGCTGCTATGGATGTATCTCCGGCACCGGTTCCGGAGAGAATCCGATCAGGCTTATACGAATATTCGAAGTGTTGTCTGTTACCCCAGTTGTTAAGATTAACTTTCAGTCGATCAGCGATTTTGTCCCTCTCTGCCTGTGATGCAGTTTGGCAATACATGCCCTTTGCACCGCTCTTTATCAATACGGTTCCTGCTCCGTATCCCTGAGCTTTATCAGCCAAAGGTTTGATATCCTGTTCAATGTCAAGTACCGAAATTATGTCTGCAGCGGCAGCTCTTTGTTGCCACATATGATATTTTTCCCGATCCAACATAAAACCTAGTTCTTCAACACTAGGCACAAAGAAATCCACGTACGGCAAAACGCGTTGCAAAATGAGATCCCAATCAGCCTTGCCGGCTGCGCGGTTTTCACTAACTGATGCCATGTCCAAAGAAGTCACGATGCCTTTTTCTTTGACCATGCGAAACAAGTCGACAAGTTCCTGTCCGTCATTGATATACATCCGTTCCATAATTGGCGGGTAGCCAAAATGAAAGAGGTCAACATTGTCAAGTGCTCGCTCAGATAAGTCGTCCTGACTGAAAGTATCGTTGGCGCCGGATTGGTGCAAAAATATCCGGTCAATACCGGGTGGAGCTACGACGACAGTGTATGAGGTCTGACTTTTTCCATCAATTATCATCGCAGAAGCTGCATCGTGCAGATTAAGTTGCTTAAGGA
>JAAYEX010000186.1 GCA_012728535.1 Clostridiaceae bacterium
GCCCATGATATCCGCCACCTTCTTCAGGTTATTTGCCAGACAGGCCAAGATGCACTCCTCTATTGCTTTGATAAGGCCTCTTTTTTGTAATCGGGATAGCCTATGTTCCCGTTTCAAGACAGAAAACCGCCCCTCAATCCAGATTTGCCTGAGTTTGAGGTAGTAGCGCGCCTGATCCGGATTCTCTTGCATTCGCATCCTGCCGCGGTAAAATGCTGGATAATATCCACTTGCGAGAATCCGTCTTCGTCTAACGCCCTTGCCGAGGCACTCTTGCCTACGAGAGCAGGCATCACAGTCCTCGCGCGATGCCTGGTAGCAACGTAGATATTTGCCTGTGCTTTTCTGACATATTAGTTGATGAAAAGGAAGACGCTTCTGATTGGGACAAATAAAGGTATCATCTTCTGGCCGATAAACCATTCCTTTCTTGTCTGCAGTATTTGGAAATGCAATGTTGGCAACCCAGCCTTCGATCCCCAAAAGCTCAAGTCCTCGGTGAACGGCACCCACGTCGTATCCCCTATCTAGTACCACGCGGCGGATCGGGACACCATTCTTTATTTGTTTGTCTAGGTGTCGTAAGGCGATGCTACTCTCCCTCTCGTTGGCAGGGTAAACATCTATCCCCGTAATTATGCCGGTAGAACAATCGGTGCTCGTTTGCATTAAATAGCCCAGACAGACCCTTTGGCCATGGGTAATCCATCTTGCTTCGGGGTCGGTGCGGCTGATCTTAATAGTCTTTGTGGACTCACTTGATTCATGCACCTGAAAGCCCGGTTGTTTTTCTAATTCTTGATCCAAAAGATCAAGGTAACTTTTCATTTCTTTTCGAATGATGACCTCTTGATCCGCAAGGCTCTTTGATGAAGCCTGTATGGGAAGGTAAGTGCCATCACAGGCGGTTATATCACCTTTCAGCAAATTGAGTTGAATGATTTGCTGGAGAATGCCCATCCATAAGTCTTCAAAAAGCTGGCCGTCTTGAAAGCGACGGCGACGGTTTTGACTAAAAGTGGAATGATCTGGGACGCGTTGATCAAGGTCCAGGTCACAAAACCATCTATAAGCTATATTGAGATTTACCTCTTCTTCCAATCGTCTTTCTGACTTAATCCCATACAGATAACCGACAAGCAACATTTTGATGAGAAGGACCGGGTCTATCGATGGTCTGCCTATAGTAGAATACCTGTCTCTCACGAGGTCATAAATAAAGTCGAAATCAATGTGCTCTTTGATTGCACTCAACAGATGGGCTTTTGGAACCATGGAGGATAAATCAAGTAAAATCATTTTTAGCTGCTTATCTTGTCGTCCCATCATAGGCGTCACCTCATGATTCATTGTATCAAGAAACAGTCAAATCAAGGGACTTTGTCAACAGGTCGTTTATGATACGTTATCCTTTTCTAGAAGCTTGTTCACATGAAATATCTGTTATTACTGCTTATCTAAGTATAATTCTTATATATAATTTTACTGATCAAAAAAGGAGTTGGTGCCAGGCACCTCAGTTATTAACTCAACTTTCCCACCTAAGGGAAGCTATATGAACCTTGAAAAATGAATATAAGAAATCACGCTAAATATGGTTGAGATAAAGGAAAACCACCTCGGTTATGGTATAATTGAATCGACTAAAACACAGTCATACCAGTCACTTCGGAGGTTTTCCATGTCTAGTATTCTATCAGATTCAGCTTACAATGAAAAGGCTTTAGATACACAAATCAGTCTTTTCTTCAAACGTTACATTAGCTCTAAATTGCTGAAAAGTTGCGGATTTTATAAAAACAGCGGATTTAGTTGCATGCTCTTGCTGAAAACATTGTTCAGCCTCGTTTTTAAGCATAAAAACCTGTGGCGAACACTGGAAACAGATACATCAGTACCTTTCGCTAAAAACACGGCTTACCGTTTCCTCAATCAGCAGTCTTTCCACTGGGAGAAGTTCTTACTTACTGTAGCTGCCAAAATGGTTACTTTCTTCAATTCGTTGACTGACGATAAAAGGGCAACGGCACTGGTAATCGATGATTCACCGTTTTGCAAGAACCGCAGTAAGAAGGTTGAACTACTAAGTTGTTTTTATGACCATACTCACAATAAGTATCATAAAGGCTATAGGATGTTGACGGTCGGCTGGACTGACGGAAGCTCATTCATCCCTGTTAATTTTCGTCTACTGAGCTCAGCTAAAGAAGACAATGTTCTTCATCCTGCCAGGGCTTGTGACAAGAGATCTCAGGCACATAGGCGCCGCCTTTTAGCTCAGTCTAATACGACTGACGTCTTGTTGGATCTTCTAAAGCAAGTCAGAAAGATTCCGGCCAAATACGTTTTGTTCGACAGTTGGTATACCATGCCCAAGACGGTGGCGGCTATTAAAGCTATGGGCCGTGACGTCATCGGCATGGTACGTATTACTAAGAATATTCATTATTGCTTCAACGGCAAATGGCGGAACATCAAAGACATTTACAGCCGGATTGATAAGAATAAAGACCCCTTAAATCCGATAATCGGTTCAGCAAACATCAGCGTAAGAGCAACAAGAAACAGCTCTTGTGACGAGTGGATTAAAGCAAGACTAATCTTTGTAAGAAACACTAACCGTAAAGACAAAGCCTGGCTTGCCATTCTTTGTAC
>JAAYEX010000187.1 GCA_012728535.1 Clostridiaceae bacterium
CCTCAGTTCCGGTGGCAAGCCCTATCATAGCGATAGTTTCCAGCAAAAGCTCCATGTTTTCAGGATTCACTGCGATTACAGTTAAGCCCAGGTCGGACAGGGTATTTACTGCATCTTCAAGCCTGAGTGGCAAAATATAGAGGTCGGCATTCATCGCGATGGCGCCTTCCAGATTGAATTCCTTCATTGATCCGGTATTGGGCAGATCAAGCAAATGGGGTGCTGCCAGTGAATAGATCGGTCTAGTCGCTGCTTTGGCCTCCAGGCCCACCATTTTGTCAGCCAAGCCCAAAGAGATCAGCATGGATGAAGTTATATAGTAGCCGCTGACAAGGCTTTCCGGCACTTCTTCGATTGTTACTTCACGACCCAGGTGGTCTGTTATAACTATTGACTCATCGAGCGGCTCTGTTTCCACCGGTTCACTTGTTGGTGTTTCAGTCTCGACAGGGTCGGTAGTCATCGCTGCGGTCGTTTTTGGCGGATCTGTCTCTACCGGCTTTGTGGCGGTGTTGCAGGCCAAAGGCACCAACATCATAACTGTTGCCAAAACAATCAGCATAATTCTTTTAATTTTACTCATTAACTTTCTCCTATAGCTTTTAAGCAAGTTCTTATTATTTACAACCTGAAGAATAGTAGCATTCATCATGACTTTGATCCAGTATTTAAAAAGCTGATAATGGCAGGAAATAATCATCCCCAATACCAAGGTGGTGCCAGGCACCTTGGTACTAAGTTATTGATGGCCAGCGATTCTCTTACTTACCTCACTTAGCCTTAGGCACTGTCAGGGCTGACACATCAACTCCCTCTAATTCCAGAAGTTTAATCTTAAGATCAATACCTCCGGCATAACCGGTCAGACTGCCTCTAGATCCGACGACCCGGTGGCAAGGAATGATAATAGAAATGGGATTATGCCCGACAGCTCCGCCTACGGCCTGACCGGACATGGTTTCTCTGTTCAGCTTAATTGCCATTTTCTTGGCAATCTCTCCATAGGTCGTGAGTTGCCCATAAGGAATCTCACAGAGGATCTGCCAGACTGCCTGGCGAAAGTCTGTGCCGACAGGAGCCAAAGGCAGTTCGGATATAGCCGGTTTCTGCCCGGCAAAATATCTGTCCAACCAGGCTTTCGTTTGCTCAAACACTGGGATTTCGTCATCTTTTACAGCAGTAGCCAGGATGGATGCACCATAATATTTTTGCTCCTCAAACCAGCCACCTACAAGGTTTTCGCCATCCGCTGCCAGGGTAAAAACACCCAAAGGTGACTGATACTCTGTTGAATAATACATAGCTGATCTTCTCCTTTTCTTATCTAAAGTGAGTTCCACAGGTTCACAGTTGCATAACTGCGCCAGGGTTGCCAGGCTTCTGCCAGTTCGCGCATTTCTTTCGGAGTATAAGGGCTGAGTGCCTTCTTAATACCTGCATCTGTTTCCAGAAAGGCATCTGACCACTCCATGCTGCGCATGGCAATATACTTGGCTGTCCAGGGGCCAATTCCGGGTATGGTCATCAGTTTCTCAATTTCAGCCTCCACATCGTCAGGTGAAGTAAAATTAATGCTGCCGTCCTCAAAAGCTTTCGCCAATTCATAAATAGTTCTGGCCCGGCTTCTGATAATGCCGAGCGCTCCCAGCTGATTTTCAACATCTTCGCCCAGGAGGACGATATCCGCTGCTAAGGGAAAAAGCCACTGTAATTCCGGAATGTCCGTATCTGTTTTACAACCGAAGGCTCCCACCAGACGTCCGGCTAAAGTACTGGCCGCCTTAACAGTTATTTGCTGGCCCAGTACTGCTCTTACAGCCATCTCGAAAGCATCGAAACTGCCGGGCACCCGGGTTCCGAGGACCGGGACATCCGGAAGTATCTCTCTCATGGAGCCAAGTGCCTCATATATGAGACCGGGGTCAGAGTCAAGATCGAAGAGCCGGCGTAGTCGCTCTATTATCTGCGGTAAAACAGGACGCAATTCCTCTCCGATTGTGGCGGTCAAAGACTTCTTCTCAGGGTCGTGGCCAACACGCAGGCAGCCGAAGAAGAGCTTTCCCTTCGGGCCGACCAGGCGCACGGTACGTACATATTCATCATCTGCAACTAATTCAACACCCGGAATTGCCCTGCCTTCCAGGAAGGTAAGCATCTCCTGAAAACGGTAGGGCGGGCGATAAGGCAAGGAGATGCTCAGCCCTTTATCCGGCTGTTCTTCTGACTCATATTTCTCATATAAGCTAATATTATCGATCGGCGGCATTTAGCTGCTCCTTTCATAATCGAGACTTAATTATCTCACAGAAAGGATATAAGAATGATAGAAGCTATGCTCGATGACCGGTGTGCAGTTGAGCACCTTCCTGCTTCTGGCTAATAAGGAATCTCCAACCGGCTTTCATACTCATCATCAAAATACTTGTAATAGATACTAACCATATCCCCCTCGTATGGCACCAGCTCTCTTAAGTCTTCATCCCTGAGGACCAGGAGATTCATTTTCTCGGCAAAAGCCATAAACTTCTTATGCATGGCCTCATGCTCTTGCAAGTAAGGCTTTTCTGAAATATTCAAGACCTGCCATTTGCTGCCCCGGGGATACTGCCAGAAATGCACTGATGTTAGCAATTTATCTCTAGAAATAATTATTTCCATAAAATTAGCATCTTCATTTTCAATTATGCTGTCAATGTCCTCTGAAGAAAGTCTCAGATTTGCTTTGTTAAGCGACAAAAGATAATCATAGGCGGAATGATCTAACCTGCCGATATCATCAAAGGCGACCGGATGGAAAAACTCCTCAATCTCCCCCCACCAATCGATGAATAAATCTTCATCAAGGTAATCCATGGCTTCGACTATCTCACTTATTTGCTTCATAAAAGACTCCTGATTCTTACGCAATAAAAGCTTGAACGACAATTAAGATATTAGCCATTCTGCCTGAAAGAGTCCAGATCTATGCAGAATAGACAATTGACAGCGTCTTCAGCTGGTGCTAGGATACATAAAAATTGAATCGCTTTAGATAGAGGTGCGATTTTCAAGAGTAGTGTCGGTATAAGGTAGGCAGCCGCCGGCATGAAAGGGGAAAACGCCGAAGCTTTGTAAGATTGCCTGTCTTTCATTGCTGGGTCGTCAGAGAATATCTGCCGGACTGTCACAAGCTTTTGTGGAGCGCTATCGATGGTATCTAATATAAGTAATTTTTTCTTAGATTCCCATGGAACCGCTTATGAAGGCGGTTCTTTTTTTTGAATATTCCGCCGACGGGGCAAAAATAGTCGGATCGCATTGTTTTTTAACATGCGTAAAGAAAGGATTCAAAGAAAATGAGGAATCTCATAGCAACAATCATGGCAGTAATCATGCTGTTCACCCTGGCAGCTTGTGGCGGAGCTGAAGCACCTACAGGTGGAAGTGAAGCAGAAACCGGCACCACTCAGAAAGTGCCTACCGGTGTTGAGGATGGAGTATTTACCATCGCAATGGAATGCGCCTACGCCCCCTACAACTGGACCCAGAACGATGACAGCAATGGGGCTGTAGAGCTCAGCAATGTGCCCGGATCCTACGCCAATGGCTACGATGTTATGATCGGCAAAATTATTGCTGAAGCTAATAACTGGGAGCTGGAAATAATCCAGTCAGACTGGGACTCTCTGGTCCCTGCTGTTATGACAGGTTCGATCGATGCTGCTATCGCCGGACAGTCCATGACCGCCAGCCGTTCAGAACAGGTTGACTTTGCCGGACCCTATTTCTACGCCACCATGGTAGTGCTGACCAAGGCCGACAGCCCCTACGCCGGAGCTGAAAGCATCTTAGATTTCGAGGGCGCTGCCGGTACTCCCCAGATCTC
>JAAYEX010000023.1 GCA_012728535.1 Clostridiaceae bacterium
GTATAGGCCTGATACAGTTCCATCATGGTGAACTCAGGGTTGTGCTTGGTGCTCATTCCTTCGTTGCGGAAATTGCGTCCGATCTCAAAAACACGTTCAAAGCCACCTACAATCAATCTTTTCAGGTAGAGTTCAGGAGAAATGCGCAGGAAGAGGTCGAGATCGAGAGCATTGTGGTGAGTCACGAAAGGCTTTGCTGCGGCTCCGCCGGCGATAGTGTTGAGCTGGGGAGTTTCCACCTCGAGAAAGCCACGGTTCATCAGTTCCCGGCGAATAGTCTGAATAATAAGGCTGCGCTTAACAAAGGTGTCACGCACATCAGGATTCACGATCAGGTCGAGATAGCGTTTACGATAACGGGTATCAGTGTCTCGCAGACCGTGAAACTTTTCCGGTAAGGGACGTAGGGATTTGCTCAGCAGCTTCCAACCCGTATTACGAACGGATATCTCTCCCCTATTAGTACGGAAAACCTGGCCCTCAATCCAGACGAGATCTCCGATATCGAGCGACTGCCATTTCTGATAACTCTCTTCTTCCAGGACATCGATTTTACTGAAAATCTGAATCCTTCCGCTGGTATCCTGCAAATCACTGAAACCGACTTTACCCATGCCGCGTTTACTCATAAGGCGTCCGGCGACTGTTACAGTCACTTCTTCGAGTTCGTCAAAATTATCGATAATTTCCTGAGCATGATGTGAAACATCACACTTGGTAATCAAATATGGGTCTTCACCGGCGGCCCTTAATTGTTCCAGTTTATCCAGTCTTACCTGTTCCTGATCGGATATTTCTGTAGCTGCATCCTGTGCCAGCTGATCATTTGTCATTATTGTGTACTCCTTTAGGCAATGAAATATCAATGATTTTGTACTTAAGCATTCCGGATGGAGTCTTAACTTCAGCCACATGACCCTTCTGCTTGCCGATCAGTGCAGAACCAACCGGAGATTCATTAGATAATTTGCCATTAAAAACATCCTCTTCCTGAGCACCGACGATCAGATAGGTCTCCTCATCCCCGGTCTCCTCGTCACGCAAAAGCACCTGTCCGCCGAGACTGACACGTGTTTTACTGACACGCTTTTCTTCAATGACTGTAGCGTTTTTCAGGATTGTCTCAATTTCATGGATCCGGATTTCGTTATCTGCCTTGGCCTGTGTCGCTTCCTCGAACTCAGAGTTTTCAGAGATGTCACCGAATTCGCGGGCTTGTTTCAAGCGATCGGCGATATCTGCAGCTACTCTGGTTTTGCGATCTTCCAGCTCGGCATGTAATTCGTTCAATCCGTTATAGGTTAGTTCGTATGCTTTTTCAGCCATAGATGCTCCCCCTGTTTTTCTATTCAGTTAATTCCTTTATTTATATAGTGGACGTTGCCATTAGGGAAGGATACCATACCAGCCCTCTTTTTGCAGAAAACCTTGCTATCAGCTATCTTTGCGTATTACGTCGTGGGCGCCGCCCTCGACAATACTGGTTGGAGATACCACAACAAGCCGGGCTTTCTTCTGAAATTCATCTATGGTCAAAGAACCACATGAAACCATGGTGGCACTTACCTTGGCCAGGCTCGTATCAACATTGTCTTTCAATTTGCCGGCATAAGGCACGTAGGAATCTACGCCTTCAGCAAATAGCATCTGACCGTCATCTCCGACTGTTTCATAACGCTGCCAGTTCCTGGCACGCTCCGAGCCTTCACCCCAATACTCCTTGACATAGTTGCCATTCACTGACAGGGTGCGCCCGGGGCTTTCGTCAAAGCGGGCAAAGTAGCGGCCCAACATGACAAAGTCGGCTCCCATGGCCAGAGCAAGTGCCACATGATAGTCGAAAACAATGCCGCCGTCGGAACAAAGCGGTATATAGACACCTGTTTCCTCAAAGTAGCGGTTACGTTCCTCAGCGACCGCCAATAAAGCTGAAGCCTGCCCCCTGCCGATACCTTTTTGCTCACGTGTTATACATATGGACCCGCCTCCTATTCCCACCTTAATGAAGGAAGCACCGGCATCGGCCAGATAACGGAAGCCTTCTGCGTCGACGACATTGCCGCCTCCGACCGGAAAGTCGGGACCATAGTTACTGCGAACGAAGTCTAAGGTATCTTTCTGCCACTCACTGAAGCCGTCGGATGAGTCGATGCACAGGACATCGGCACCTGCTTCTATCAGTGCAGGCACCCGGTCCATATAGTCATGGGTATTGATGCCCGCACCCACCATCAGCCGTTTGTGGGCATCCAGAAACTCCGCAGGGTTTTCTTTATGCCTGTCGTAGTCCTTTCGGAAAACAAAAGCTACCATGCGCCCTTCTTTATCCAGAATAGGTAGTTGATTTATTTTATGATCCCAGATGATGTCATTGGCTTCTGAAAGTGTAATACCTTCTTCGCCGTAGACAACATCGGATATGGGTGTCATGAATTCGGATACAGGAGTCTCACGGGACAATCTGGAAACCCGGTAATCACGGCTCGAAACTATACCGACAAGCTTGCCGTTAGCACTGCCGTCATCGGTAATTGCCACAGTTGAGTGGCCTGTTTTCTCCTTGAGTTTCAAGACATCCGACAGCTTGTCGTCAGGTTTCAGATTGCTGTCGCTTCCGACAAAACCAGCTTTATACTTCTTTGCCCGGACCACCATGTCACATTGTGACTCGATCGGCTGTGAGCTGAAAACAAAGGCCAAACCTCCGGAACGCGCCAGAGCAATGGCCATACGATCACCGGATACGGATTGCATAATGGCCGAGACCATAGGGATGTTCAATTGAATCGGACACTCTTCTTCACCTTTTCTGTACTTTATCAGAGGGGTGACCAGCGACACGTTTTCCGTATTCGTCTCACGAGTTGTAAGATTAGGAAGCAGGAGGTACTCACTAAAAGTTCTTGATAATTCGGAATCTATCTTTGCCATCTTATTCTCCTTTACTGTGCTTGAGCGCACTTTCTAAAAATGCATGAAATAAGCTGTGCGGTCTTGTCGGTCTTGACTTGAACTCCGGGTGGAATATGGTGCCGACATAGAACGGATGATCAGGCAATTCCACTGCTGCAACTCTCCCCGACTCACTGTTGATTCCACTCATCCTGAGGCCGGTTGAAGCCAGAGGAGTCATGTAGGCAGGGTTGAATTCGCGGCGGTGATGGTGTCTTTCTGAAACTTTGTTACTGCCATAGACGGCGTGTAGCATACTTCCCTCTTCAATATAAATCTCACGTGCTCCGCTCACCATGGGCAAATCACCGAAATTGATCTCCTTAATGCGCGAACGGTACTCCTCCGTCAGATTGTCAAAAAAGAAGACGTCCTGACAGGGAACTTCTGCTTCGTCAGTATGTGCCTGGTCCAGGCCGGCCAGGTTTCGCGCAATCTCCACCACGCCCATCTGCATGCCTAGTCCAATGCCGAAGAAGGGGATCTTTTCCTCTCTGGCATATTGGGCTGCACGAATCATACCTTCCATGCCCCTTGGTCCGAAACCGCCGGGGATAATAATGCCGGCAGGACGACCCAGATAGCGGGCAACTTCTTCATCGGAAACACCTTCGAGCAGCCCACTCTCTACCCAGTTAATTTTCACGTCCAGTCCCAGGCCGACAGCAGAATGCTCCATGGCTTCTAAAACACTGTAGTAGGCATCATGCAATTCGGTGTATTTCCCGACCAAAGCAATTTTAATCGGCATGCGTTTAGCACGGGTCATTTCGAGCAAGCGGATCCAATCACCGAGTTCCGGCTCAACACCTTGGGCAATCTGCAAGCGTTCACAAACGACATTGGCCAGTCCCTCTTCTTCCAAAACCAGGGGCAACTCATAAACAGAACCACAGTCGATGTTTTGAATAACGGAGTCGAAGCGGACGTTGCAAAAGCGTGCCAGTTTGTTGCGAATCTCTGATGTCATCACCTTCTCTGTGCGACAAACGAGAATATCAGGCTGAATTCCGTAAGAGAGCAGTTCTTTTACACTGTGCTGGGTTGGTTTGGTCTTGATCTCTCCGGGTTTTTTCAAATACGGTAAAAGCGTAACATGAATGAAAAGGCAGTTCTCACGTCCTACATCATAAGAAACCTGGCGAATTGCCTCCAGAAATGGCTGACCTTCCACGTCGCCGACTGTGCCGCCGATTTCGGAGATAACAACGTCAACGTCATCTTCAGCGCCGACCTTATAAATATGGTCTTTGATTTCATCAATAATATGAGGAACAACCTGTACGGTACCGCCGCCATATTTGCCGGCGCGTTCACGGCTGATGACATTAAGATAAACCTGACCGGAAGTAATATCACTCTCCGCAGTCAGATTTACATCGGTAAAGCGCTCGTAGTGACCTATATCCAGATCGTTCTCTGCACCATCCTCAGTTATAAATATTTCACCGTGCTGGGTGGGACTCATTAATGAAGGATCAACGTTAATATAGGGGTCAAGTTTCTGGTTACGGATATTCAGGCCTCTCGCTTTGAGCAAACGACCCAACGCTGCAGCTGTAATCCCCTTCCCCAAACCTGATACAACTCCACCTGTTACAAAAATATACTTTGTCTTCATTAAACTATGTCTCTCCTCAACTAAAAAACTAAACTGTTTTCTGCTTAACTCTTCAAAATCACCGTCTGACTGTCTTATATAATTTAAAATAGATTAACAAACTTTCAGTCATTGTATGCACCTCTTCCCGAGGTGTCAATTTATTCATTCCAGGCAAAAGTATGCCAGTCCAATTTCTCCGACAGCTCGCTCAGCACCTTGATTGCGCCGATACTGTTACCGTAAATATCAAGCGACGGGCCATAGGCCCCAATACCGAAACGCTGGTGGGCAGCTGCCAATATCCCTCCACCGACACCACTCTTGGCCGGGAGGCCGATACGCACTGCAAATTCACCGGTACCATTATAAAGTCCGCAGGTAAAAAGCAGGGTCAGTGTGATCCTGACAACTTCGGCATCCACCTTCTGTTCACCTGTCAACGGATCATAGCCGCCGTTGGCCAAAATCACAGCAAAACGCGACAATTCACGCGCTGTCATTTCTACCGCACAACCGCGTGTATAAAACCATAGTGATTCATCCAGATTGTTTGTCAGCAAACGTAGGCGCTTAAGCTCCCAGGCCAGAGCATGGTTGCGTTCGCTGTGATCTAATTCTGAAAGAAAAACGGCCTCATTTACTTTGAGACCGTTGCTGGCACAGAGGCCGCTGATATATTCGAGAAAGTGATCAAATTCTATCTCTTGAGAAATCATGGATGCAACTACGATCGCTCCGGCGTTAATCAACGGGTTGCTGGGCTTGTTGGAAAAGTCCGATAAAGTAGTCATTTCCATAAAAGATGCCCCCGAAGGCTCCATGCCTACTTTTTCAAAAACAAGATCAGGGCCAAAATGTTCCAGGGCATACAGCAGAGCGAAAACCTTGACGATACTTTGAATGGTAAAAGGCCGGTCTGTATCGCCGCTGGCATAGATATGGCCTTCAAGGTCGGTCAGCACAATGCCCAGCTGTTCAGCAGGTGCCTTTTTCAGCTCCGGAATATAATCTGCTACCTTCCCCTGCAAGAGGACGGTCCTTGCCTCTTCAACACTATAATCAAGAAGCGCCTGAAACTCTTCTCTGCTCACGGTCCCCTTCTCCTTTTTATAAATCACTGAAAATTGAAATCATTTTCTCCACCCGCAATCTCATTTCTTCCTCACCGATAAAGCAGATCATACTGTGGAGGTCAGGTGTATTCAAGGCATGGGTGATGGCGAATCGGATATAAGATGAAACGTGTACGATTGAACCCTTGTACTGGTCAGGATTCTTTTTAAAATCCTTGGGTTTTGCAGCGTAATTGAATTGAACCGCTATCTCCCGTATCTTTCCGAACCAGCTGCTGTTGTCATCACTGTGATCATAACTGTTCAAATAAGCTTTGAGGATACTGATGACTTCGTTTTTTTGCTCTATAAAATCCTCAGGCACTTGCGGCACACGTACGCTGAAAGATCTGTCATAAAGGTAGGGGTAGTTTTCGTAAATATCGCTCCATTTTGCAACATCCAGGCGCCCTTCGTGCCAGATGGTGATGGAGTGTTCGAAGTCTGTCCTCCGGTCTTGTAACCAGCTCCGCATGACCTGACGGCTGTCGTGGTTCTCATCCGTATCGAGATCAGCCTGCAGCCATTCGCTGTAAGCTGTCATGATTTCTTCTTCGCTCATACTGCCAACGTATTTTTTGGCGATATTTCCCAGTTTGTCGAAATCAAAGAGTGCGCCTGAGACGCTCGTCTTATAGATATCAAATGGAAAGTCGACAATATCGGCATCAGGATTATCACGGCGCCAATCCTCGTAATTCGAGTTGGCGATATTCATCAGATAGTCTTTCACTGCCGGCAGAGGATAACCGACTTCAATGTAATAGCTGGCCTTGGCCTCCGGGTCAAGACGCTTGCTCAGTTTGCGGCGAGAGTTGCCGTCCTGCTTCAGGATAGGACTTAGATGAATGAACTCCGGCAGGTCAAAGCCCTGGATCTCAAAAAGCTCAACATGTATCGGCAGTGAAGAGATCCATTCATCAGCACGAATTACATGCGAGGTGCGCATGAGGTGATCATCTACGGAATGAGCAAAGTGATATGTCGGCAGTCCGTCAGCCTTGATGATGACAATATCCTGGTTGTTCACCGGCATCTCAAGCTCGCCGCGCAGTCCGTCAATGAAAACCCGCGTTTGCTCATGACTACCTCGTGAACGCAGGCGGATAATATAATCGTCTCCGCCTTCTATGCGGGCAATCTGTTCTTCACTTGTAAGCCTGCGACAACGGGCGTCAGACTCTGCGTAACCCATGACCGGGCTCTTCTCATCCATTTGACGCTGTCTCAACTCTTCCAGGTCTTCAGGGCTGCAGAAGCAAGGGTAGGCATCGCCCCGGCTGAGAAGTTCTTTGGCGAAGGCTTCATAGATCTCCTTGCGCTGAGACTGGAAATAGGGTCCGTATTCTCCTTTGGAGCTGTCTGACGAAGTGGCCCCTTCGTCTACTTTTATATTAAACAAGTCAAAGGTTGTCACTATTTCTTCAACTGCACCGGGCACGGATCGTTTTTGGTCCGTATCCTCGATGCGCAGGAGGAACTTTCCCTCCTTATGGTCAGCAAACAGACGATTGATCAAGGCTGTATAAATAGCACCTATGTGAAGAAAGCCGGTCGGACTGGGTGCAAAGCGCACACAGCATTGCTGTTTACCATTCTCATCCAGACGAAGTGGATATACTTTCTCGTAATCAGAAGTTGATTTTGTGACTTCAGGAAAAATTAACTCGGCAAGCTCTCTGCTCATTATTACCTCCCATACATATGAAAATCCTACGATTCTTGTCCCTTTAATATCATAACCAATAATTGCTGCAAGTGTAATCTGTTTATTCCTTAAAAATAAAAAAAAGAACCTCCGCTGGCGAAGGTTCCTTAAGACGTAAAACGTCAGTCTTAGCGATTTCTGGGTCTGTAGCAATCTCTGCAGTATACCGGTCTGTTATCGCTGGGTTGGAAAGGTACTTCTGTGTCTTTTCCACATTCGGCACATACGGCGGGATACAAGGTACGGGGACCACGGTTGCTCCCTCTGTCGCGTTTTCTTGCCTGGCGGCAGTTCTGACAGCGGACCGGCTCGTTTTCAAAGCCCTTTTCGCGGTAGAAATCCTGCTCTGCCTCTGTGAACACAAAATCAGCGCCACAGTCTTTGCATGTAATAGTTTTGTCTGCCATTTTTTCTTGGACCTCTTTCGTTTCTTCCGAAACATTGGTATTTCTTAGAAATCGACGTTTTACTGCAGATTCACTAAGGCCTAAATACTAGCATAAGAGTAAAAAATCAACAAGCATACATAAGTGGAATCAGCAGCTATATATATAGTGATAACATATAATACAAAGAGTAATTAAGCTTTGGGCGGGAGGGTCTTATGCCTGTTATGACGATTAGCTATCAGCGTGGCGCATTTGGTCAGGAAATAGCCCGGCGCCTGGCATTGAAACTTGGACTTCCCATCTTTGACCGCAATGAAGCTATGAACTACTTTCTGGCGGATGTCGCCAGCCCCTACGATATAAACATGTTAAATGAAAGCCCGAAGTATTTTCTGAAAGAGTGTTCGCAAGGCATTACTTTTCGTGATCTTTTGTCTGAACGCTTGGCCGGATATGCAGATAACAATAACGCAGTTATGCTGGGTTTTTCCGCGCACCTGCTTCTTGGCAATCATCCTCATGCTCTCAACTTTTATATTACCGCTCCCGTGCACGTCAGAGAACAGCGTTTCCAGGCTGAACGAAAAGGTATGTCACTGGAAGAAGTTCGTGAAAGACTGATCCGTTCAGACCGAAAATCACGCCGCTATTCACTGGTGCTTTATGGCGCAGAAGAAACGGATCCCTTCCATTATCACGTGACACTAAATACGGGAAGAATCTCCGTCGATGCTGCTGTTAAGCTGATTGCGGAGGTATACAAGGACCATATGGCCCGTGAATTCCTCTATAATTCTACAGAGGAAGCCGGGAGGGTGCAGCACAGGAAGGAGTTTACCACGATCATGAAAGATCCTTCCGAAATACCATTTGCCAAGGTATTGGATATGTATAATATTCGTTGGATATATGAGCCTAAGACCTTCCCCCTTGAATGGGATGATAATGGTAATGTGGGTTTGGCCTTTTCTCCGGACTTCTATCTCCCCGATTACAATCTCTATCTTGAGCTGACTGTAATGAATCAACGCTATACCGGGCTTAAAAAGAAAAAAGCACGTCTGCTGAATGAGCTTTACCCAGGAACAAATATTGAAATAGTCTACCGTCGTGATTATGATCATCTGCTGCGCAGCCTCAGCACAGCCGGTGAAATGATGAGCGACAACGGGCTCTCTTTTAACACTGATAATGAAGATATTGAGGATTATTGACAATGGGCCGCCGCATTCCTACAGCTGAAGAATATGAAAAGCAGATCCGCTACACCAGAGACGAGATTGAGGCCAGATTACGTTCACTGGGCCAGGAAATAGATCGCGATTTCCCCGATGGGGTCATTCTCCTAATTTATCTTCGGGCTGCTGCTGTCTTTGGCTGTGACCTCCTACGCAAAATTACGGTGGACGCTGACATTGACTTTCTCAGCATCGGCCGCTATCAGGTGGATGAAAATGAATCGCCACTCCTCTTCCTGCGACAGGATGCTACAGTCAACCTTTTCCGACAGAACGTTTTACTATGCACTGATATTGTGCGCAGCGGCTTTACTATGCACTTCTTGCTGCAACAACTTAAGGCAAAGAATCCAAAGTCCCTGCAAATCTGCACACTACTCCACAATGAAGACCAGCAACTCCTGCCTTTGCCTCTGGCCTACATAGGTTTTGACACATCTTATGCTTCTTTATGCGGTTACGGTATGCACTTTAAGGGACAAGGAAGACAGTTTCCGGATATCGTTGAGCTGATTAAAGAGGACCAGTAGATTAGGATCAAATATTTTCGGGCATAAAAGGGGCTCCAGCGAACCCATAACTTCTTTTATCTTTACTAACTACCTGTTTATCGACCTTTTTTTTATTCCTGACACCTAACTTTTTTTAGGAGTTTTGTGTCTGAACTTTCGTCACCTGATTTATTCTGCTTTGTATCCGGAAGCTATTGCTTCCTTATGTTTCTTTTCAGTAGTTTTCAATTACTGAAAATGCAGATCTAACTATGTGACGACAGTCTTACCGTGATTTTCATCTCCGGTAGATAGTTTTCAAGATACTGTCCATTGGTGGTATTCCCTGGAGCCTGCCTAAAGTATATAACCGACCCGTGAAATTTGTCAAGTATTTTTTGTAACATTAATCACGATTGTGAATAATTATTAGTACGATGTTTTCTTTCCCGATTTGTCCCCGCATTAATGAAATAGATCAAAAAGCCCCCCGTGATTATCAGGACCAATTGCTCTGAGCTTCTATGGGATTCTTCCGGCATCCTTACCACTCAAATGTCCTGTTCGCAACATCAGTTCTCGTTCAAGCTGTGGATAATTATCCGCTGTGCAGAACAAGGCTATCTGTTCCATCAAGCCGGCACGAAGCAAAATAGTGTAAGATCTTTTCTTATACTTCACCTTGCTGATTCGCTTCCATGGGAGAAATACTTCTTGTCTTGCCTGCGCCATCATTCCACTGCCAACCGCCGTCGCATTTGCAGACAGCAAGCCTAAGGCAATCGTCAGCCTGTTTATGATGCGGTTCTTTCCGGCCTGCTTTGCTTGTGTCCGGCAGACAACCCCATAATCGTCCATGCTGAATTCTGCTTCGTACCTGCCACGAAAGATTGCCATCACCAGCAACCAGGTTAGTAAGAAAAGTACAGCGATGAGGGCCAGTCCATAGATTGCATAAACGCTCTTACCTGATGCAAGTGCGACCACAATTACGACCAGGCCAAAGGGAATCCCTATGGCCAGGCCCAACTGTTTCAAAATGACTGTGTTCCTGAATATTGGAACACTGATCTGCCACTGAAGTTTTTCCATTTTTGATCTCTTCTTCTCCAGCCTGTCGACTTGTGTTTCTGTACGGTTCTCCTGATCTACAGAGAGACTTTCACTTCAGTTTCAGCAGTAGTAGTTATTCCACCCTTGTCCCGCATTCGGCGCAGAATAGTGCATCTTCATGTAAGGGAGTAGAGCAGTTTGAACATAGTTTTACGCTTGGAAGAGGAACTGCTGGCTGTGGCGGTGCTACATGCTGTTCCTGGACCGGAGGTGCAGGCTGTGGAGGTACCACATACTGTTCCTGGACCGGAGGTACGGGCTGCGGCGGTGCCACATACTGTTCCTGGACCGGGGGCGGTCCTGCCGGATAAGCTGTTTGTACGGGTGCAGGTACAGGTGCCGGCGCGGGTTTCGGTTTCGCTTTAATGACAAAGTCCCCACCGGCAATTTTCGAGATCATGGGTAGGCCTGCATCCTTACCACGAAGCAAGTTAAGAATGGCAATGACAGAGAATACGGCCAGAGCCAGGTAAAGTAAAGTTCCCACAATCGATCCGATTGTGCCCATAACACTAGCTACTCTGAAAAGCTTAACCCATCCGAAAAATGTAGCCAGGCCGCCAAAAATCCAGCCTATGACCAGATCTGCCAGATAATAGACAATCATCAGAAGGAGAGCCTGTATCGTCTGCCTGTTCAGCCACTCATCCTTTTCTGCTAAGAGTGCAAAGCCACAAACAAGCAGCACTGCGATTGGCTGCCTGAGTACTACAAAGGCGAAGGCGATTACCGCAACAGCGGTAAGACTTAAACCGAATTTTCCTTTTTTCATAATAAACACACACCTTTTCTACTTTTATATCTGCTTTTGCCATTTGGAAAAGCTGTCTTCCTCATTTTCCGCAGATTCTGCGATATCTTCCACTTTCCTTAATATTTATTCCTGCTCACTTGAGCAGAGGGCATTTACAGCGGAAGCAATTGTCATCCTTTATGTCGCATAAAGTCCCGCAGGCATTGCAGGGAATAAACTTGTCAGCTGTTTTGTCGTATTTCTCATAGGACTTCAAGCCTGCATGGTGGCGAACACGGTCTCCGACATTGTAATAGTTATAGAGTATGTCAGTATCATTCCATGTAAGCACATGCTTTTTCCCATCGTCACTGCGAATAATTACAGAATACTCCAGATAGTCTTCAGTACGGACATCGCCATCACCATAATCATGCCGGGTGGTTTTTTTCCTGATTTTTTTGTCTTCTACCGTGCCGTCCCAGGTTCTGCTTCGTTTACGACCTAAAATCTGAAAAAATGCAATCAGTAAAAACATACCGCCAATAGCCAGGCCTATATAGAGCGATCCGGGGTTTTCCATTTCCGAACTGTTTTCACCATAGATGTAGAAACCGACGACAGCAACAACTGCGAGAATCAAAGTGAAGATTGCTGAGTAGCGGTTGCTGTTCTTAACGTATCGGGCGAAGGCAGGGTCTTGAATACGAGTTGAGAAGCCCCGCATACCCCCATACTGTGCCGGTTGTGCAGGTCGTGGCGTCTCTCGCCTGAGTGCCCTGGCACATGAGGTACAAAAACTGCTGTTTTCTGCTAGCAACGCTCCGCAATTCTGGCAATACATAAGAAAGTCTCCTTCCTGAGGCATATTACTAGATCATATAAGCGGGGGAATTACGTAAGTAAGAATCATCTGAACGGGTAGTTTTCATAAAAATTCCCCTGTTTTTCAGTTTGTATCTCAATATAATAATAATTGGTCCGAGAGAAGAGGTTCTGCCGTCTTTTCAGCTTTTCTACTTCTGTTATCAGCTTTAATTCTACATCAAAAACAGAAAGATATTTCAATAAATTACAAAATATATAGATAAAGGGTATTTCCAATCGAAAATACCCTTTTAAGTTATCATTTATTAAGTTACTGAATGAATTAGTATTTTTCTGCGACAGAGTCCCAGTTGACCAAATCCCAATACTTTTCGATATACTGCGGGCGGGCGTTGCGGTAATCGACATAATAGGCATGTTCCCAGACGTCGCAGGTCAGCAGCGCTGTTTTGCCATCTGTCATAGGTGTAGCCGCATTGCTGGTACTGACAATTTCAAGCTTGCCGTCAGCGTCTTTAACCAACCAGGCCCAACCGGAGCCAAAGGTACCTGCCGCTACAGCAGAGAACTTTTCTTTGAATTCGTCAAAAGAGCCAAAGGCTTCATCAATGGCTTCTGCTAATTCACCGCTTGGTTTTCCACCGGCATCAGGTGCCAGACAGTTCCAGTAGAAAGTATGATTCCAGACCTGGGCGGCATTGTTAAAGATTCCGCCACTTGATTTCTTGATGATGTCTTCCAGAGCCATGTCCTCAAACTCGGTTCCGGCAATTAATTTGTTCAGATTTGTGACGTAAGCCTGATGGTGTTTTCCATAGTGATATTCAATGGTTTCCTGTGAGATAATCGGTTCCAGTGCATCTTTGGCAAATGGCAGTTCGGGTAATTTGTGTTCCATTAATTTACTCCTTCTTTTTTCTGTCAGCTATAGGTCTGACTATTTATTCATTCTTATATACCTTACAGGAAGTTCAGGATTGAAAATCCAAACTTCCGACCATATGTTTCATAAGTGACATAAATTATCAGCAAGAATAATTAGCTTATTTTGAAGCCATTATACTGTATAAATCATCAGACTGGGCAGATCCGCTTGTCGGGTTTTGGGATTGATTCCAGAAAAACAGCTCTTCTGTTGCCAGGGCAACTTTGGTCACACAGTTCTTGATATTTTTGGGATAAATATAGTAAGTGTCATCCAGCGTTGACAGAACAATACAGTCACCGCGGGAATCATAATCGTATTCGATATGACAGGAATACATGCTGCCTGGAGTTTTGTGCAAGGGCAAGGTGGCGACCGGCTGATCAGCTTCCAGCATAAAGCCGTCCAGATTATGCGTCAGGCTTCCGTTGCCAAGATTAATGTAACCACGTGCGTTCGGCAAAGAGTCGATATCAACCGTGTCGCTGAATTCATAGCTGCCTTCTTCAATCTGCTTACGTACTTCTGCCCGTTGAAACTCATACCAGTCAGGCAAGTGCGGGTATTCAGTCTTTCCGTTTTCTGCACTCAATTCGCCCAAATCAGAAAGATTCCAGCCCTTGCCACAGTGTTCACACCAGAGGCGAAGTCCGGCAGAGTTCATTTGATGCTCCGTAAGACAAGCCGGACATTGATACAAAACCTTATGAAGGCCCCTGGCGTTTTCGCGATGACCTATTCTGATCATGTTTTCTTTCTGCCAACGGTATTCGTCATAGGCAAATGCCTCACGGATCCGCCGGTTGATCTCATCGACCGGCAGATTCTTTGCTTCCTCAGCTGTCAGTATTTTTGTAAAATCCGCGGCCAAATGCAGTTTGCGCTTGGAAAGGTTCCAGCAGGGTGAGCTTAGGTAATTTCCATGCATGTTGAGCATGGCAACAGGCACGCCCAAAAAGCGTGCTACTTTTCCCAGTGAGTCCGGCAGTACAGCGGTTGTACCGATTTGAGAGTAACGTGCTTCAGGGTAAAGAGCAAGAATATCGCCGTTATCGATCACCCGTTTCATGTGCCGCACCAGAGTCAGGTCATGCGTAAATTTGCGCTTGCAAATACCACCGACATTACGGAGCAGCCATTCACGCCCGATAACACCATCGATTGCTACCACATAATTCGCCCGGTGAGGGAAAATCGCTGCTGTAGTGACCATGAAGTCAATAAAAGCATGGTGGGTACAAAGAAGAAGGTAAGGCGGTTTCAAATCCTCAACACCGCTGCGTTTAATTTTCAAACGACGCATCCAGACATTCGGGTAACTTATCAGCCAGGTAATCGGACGCAGAAACCAACGTTGTCTGATCGGTTGTTTTTTCATATCAAAACGCACTATGCCGTCATTTGCCATTAAGGTCCTCCGCTGCTGCCGGCAATTTCTTTCCGGCGGTTTGCAAACGATTATAGCCCAGCAAAGTGAGAATGCAAACGAATTATGAATTCTTTGGCATCATTTGTTATATTGGAATCCGGATAGAGTGTCGCTTGATTTGAAAAGGGCTAGTCAATCTTATCTATGGA
>JAAYEX010000188.1 GCA_012728535.1 Clostridiaceae bacterium
GGCGGCAGCTGCTGTTGCATGGGCGGAGCCTGGTAGGGCTGCTGAGGCGGATAGTATTGTGGAGCATGACCCTGTGCTTGAGCTTTCTTAGCTGATGAACGTTTCTTCAGCACCAGGATCAGGACCACAAGCAGGGCTATAACTATTATTGCAGCTGCCAGGATTATGTAGAAGGTTGTCGGTTTCATACCGAGAATCTTGTTTTCGTCTTTTCCGGGCTCAGTTACAAGAGGTGCTGTTGTTTCTCTCTCATCATCCTTTTGTCCTGCTGTTGTGGGATTGGCGTCAGCTAATTGCCGCGCACTTGCCAGCAACTCCTGAACCACCGGGAATCCCGGGTTCACGTCATTGATGCTGCGTAGCAACTCAACTGCTCCCAGATAATCACCGCTTTCAACCATAGCATGTGCTCTCTTGAAATCGCTGGTAAATTTACTTTCAGTCGGCGTGACATTGATTTCATTGAGGAATTCCTTGGCAACACTGATCGGAATCGCAAAGTTCATACCGGCGACAGATCCTGCCTCATCAATCATGCCAAAGGTATTAACACCGATTACTTCACCCGCGGAATTGAACAGCGGGCCTCCGGAGTTACCGCCATGGATGTCAACGTCTGTCTGGAAGATAGTCCAACCGTTGCTCATTTCTTTTCTGGCACTGATAATACCCTGGGTCAGTGTGGGTTCCTGGATTGCCTGCATTATATTTAAAGCATCTGAGAGTGTGGCGGAGGCCGGGTAGCCCATAGCATATACCTGATCACCCGTTCTTATATCTGTATCATCGCCTAAGGTCACTGTCGGCAGGTTTGTAGCATCCATTTTCAGGATTGCAATATCTTTTCCGGGAATTGACGCACCGATTCTGCGTATTTCAGCCCGTTTACCCTTGGCAGAAACATCACTGCCGGGTGTTACGTTGCCAATGAAGGCCTGATATGAAGTCCGCAGATTATTAACATCCATGGTCTGAGCAAAGAGAGAGAGCCAGGCATTAGCCATCATCTCCCATTCATAATCGGACATCTGATAACCCAAACGCCGCATATCCGCCATAAAGGCATTGGTAGCTTCAGTAGCTGTATCCTCCAAAGCAGACCAGGCAAATGCCATGTACATCTCGTCTTCATCAGTTTCGACAACGTGAGCATTGGTCACCATATAGCCATCCGGGGTGACAATGAAACCTGAACCCACAACACCGGCGCTCACATACTCTGTCGTTACATTACCGGTGGTAAAGGCATAATATTCCAGATTATTTGTAATCAGCCAAACCATGGCCTCATACATTTCCTCATCACTTGTCCCGATTTCGTCATTTATGATCATCCACTCGATCTCATCCCAGACATCATCTTCAAAATCGGCATCAAAAGCGAATTCGTACCATGTGACATCTGCGGTCCAGGTAGTGTTAACCAACACTACTCCTGGCTTGTTTATAGTTGCAAGTGTGCGTGTATCTATCGTTTCTGCCGTAACTACAGCCGGTATAGCTGCGAAAATCAGTAGAAAAGCGAGGATCACTGCTGCTAATCTTTTTTTCATATAGTTACCCTACTTTCCAGAATTTTCATTCTTCGATCAGCATCCATTTCAACTGATCATGGTTGCGCCTTTTCGGGCGTTTCATACTATTAACAAACTCATTACGGCTCCAGCTGGTAAGTGTAGGATTCTCCTTCTGCGGTAAGAGCAGAAAAGGTCTTGCCATCTACCTCATACCACTGCGGCAGTGACTTCGGCAAATCTCTTGATTCATTACCCTTCAGTGGTGCGTGCTGAACCTTCTCGGTTGACATACCTATAACACCTCCGTTCGCGTCTATTGATATCAGGGCCAAAGCCGGAAAACCACCTTCACTGTCACTGTTTGTAATGATCTGCGCGAAATAGCCATAGGAAGTGCGGATGTAATCATAGTAGATTGTGTCTTTACCATCTACACCTAAATTGACCACGCTGGACATTCCATCCTTTGCAGGATCATAAGTGGTTTCGAACTTATATCCCTGACCCTCTTTATCCAACCATTCGACAACATAACTGTTCCCGGTCTTAGAGTATTTAACGTCTGTGCCCATCATTCTCATAGCATTTACAACGTTTACCTCTTCCTGACCCATAAGTGCTGCTGGCAGCATGACAAAGTCAATCGAAAGGACACTCATTAACCTGAACATTTGAAATGCTAAATCTTCGTGCTCGCCCATTCTTTCCATTGCGGTCGTTACGAGGTCGCTCTTTCGCTCCTGGAAAATCTCGTAAGATTCCCAAGCCTCAAGCTTTCCGACCGGAACTCCGGGCTTATCGTTTTTACCGGGCTTGGCCTGGACAGTTTCGCCCGCGGTATTTACAGTAGCTTGCTGCGCTGCAGTTTTTCCGGGTTTCGGCATAAAAGGCACACCACAGCTAACCAAAGTCATTACGCTTAACGCCAGGACCACAATTATCACAATTACTTTTTTCATTGTCATTCTCCTTTGCAATTGACTGAATACTATTCAATCGGTCCTATAAATATTCACGGAGATCGCTTAGCGTCTGACATAAGCGTAGACTGTATAATAGCTAGGTTAAGTGACTGAAGTTACATGGCATCAACTTCTGTAATTTAGCTATATATATGCGATGATTCGCGTATTTATGCGACAAGATCACAGCTGTAATCAGCAGCAAAAAGCAGGAGTTTCTGAAGAAAAACGGCGAAATCTTCTTCCTTCCTCTTGGCATAAAAAGGCTCAGGTCTGCATAGAATCGTGCCTGGCACCAAACTATGCAGGCAGCAATTCATGCTGTGAAACAGTCAAAGTATTTATTTCTTTACCCGCCTGAAAAAAAAGCTAGATTATGCAGTTTTTCTCAGATGCGACTGTGGACAAAATCGTCAGGTAAAGGTTAAGATATCTAAAATCAGATATATACGATATTAATATCTATATATGCTGTAATAATTCCCCGGATAAACGATATTCAGTGAACCATTTATTGTTATCTTTTTGGAAAGAGCTGATATGAAGAAAAGGTCTCAAAGCAAATATTTTTTATCTTTAGTCGGAGTAATCCTTCTGCTTTTTGGAATCTGCACTCAGAATATATCAGCTGTCAGTGAGAAAGCCTCTAATCTCGCACCGAATCGCAATGTTCTCGTCATACACCTGAACTCTTCCGAACATGGATATCAGGCTTTATTCAATGAGGGTTTGCGCAAGGCCTTCGAGCAGGATACGCGCTACTACTACAGTATCTCAACTGAGTATCTCGAAATGAATAAGATCCCGCATGATGCTGTTTTTCTGGATAAAACAGTTGAGCTTCTTTCCTACAAATTGAAGCATTCAAATTGGATCCCCGATATTGTAGTCGCATCCGACGGTGTATCCGAATGGCTTATGAAGTATAAAGAGTATCTGTTCGATGATCTGCCTATCGTGGCTTGCGCCCCGACCAAGGCCGGAAAATCAACCATCCCCATTGATCAGTTTACTAAGCATTATTTGTTGCCCGGAAATGATGCTTTTGCGGATAATTATCAGCTGATCCTGGATCTTTTGCCCAAAACAAATAATATTTATGTTGTGCTCGGCAATTCATATGAAGAGCAAAACCTTATGCGTATGGCCCAGGAGGGTGCTGTACACTTTGAAGATCGTGTCAATTTCATCTATACCAATCGCAGGCCCAACGCAGATATGCTAAGTACTTTACGAAATGCTCCTCCCGATTCTGCGGTTCTCTACTCCCGCTGGACGACAGACATAGAAGGTGAATCCTTTGTCTCCACCCGCTATTTGGACTTCATGCCCAGTACGATACATATCCCTGTTTTCGGTACGCAGCTACAGTATCTGGACAACGGAATTGTCGGGGGATATATTCATGACGTCTCTTTGCTGGGAGAGGATGCAGGCAACATGGTCAAGGACCTGCTTGATGGTGTTGAGCCAACCATTTACACCGATAGTGGGCGCTATCATCGTTACGTCTTTGATCAACGTGTTTTAGACGAGTGGGACATCAGCTCCGGCCACTTGCCTGCCGACAGCACAATTCTCTTTGTCGAGGAAAATTTCTGGCAGGAACATTGGAAATTAGTGATAGCCGTAGCCACGATCATATTACTGCAATCAATCTTCATTTTCACTCTTGTCCGCAACATAAGAAGGCGTATCAAGGCTGAAGCGGAAATCATGCTTATAAACGAGTCTTTGGAAGATACGGTAGAAAAAAGGACTCTCGAACTGCGAGATGCCATCGCCCAGTTAGCCGAGTTAAACAGGACTCTGGATTATACTGCCCGTATCGATGCTTTGACCGGTCTGTATAATCGCAGGCATATGGATGAACGCCTGCACGAAGAATTAGAAGTATTCAAGAGGCTCAATGAGGAGTTTTCCGTCATGATCGTCGATATTGATGACTTCAAAATTGTTAATGACACTCACGGTCATGAGGTCGGTGATAAGGTTTTGGTAATACTCGCTGAGTCTTTGCGTGTGAATGTCAGAGAATATGATATCGTGTCCCGCTGGGGTGGCGAAGAGTTTTTGCTTCTCTTGCCCGGCCTGAATGAAGCCGATGCTTATGGCCGCGCAGAAAAACTTCGTAAAAGAGTACAGGAGCTTGCCTGCACGAATGAAGAACCTATTTTATGTGTAACTGTAACTATAGGTGTGGCTACGATCAGGCAGAACGAAGACATAAGTCAACTGATCAACAGGGCGGACGTTGCCCTTTATCAAGGAAAGTACAGCGGCAAGAACAGATCTGTCCTGGCAAAATAGCAGAAAGCAGACCTTCGCCGGATCAATTCAGATTTCTAAGAAAAAACCGAAGCCCTGGTCGGCTTCGGTTTTTTGATTCAATTAATTATTTCTCGATCCAATAATTATTCGCTGCTGCTACAGTCTGGAAATGGATGGCTACAACCTGTGAAGCCATAGTCAGACTATCTGCATTATTTGAATAGCTTTGTCGGAGCAATTTTTTGACGTTTTCGTCCGGTTGAATCATACCGACAGCCTTGCGACTCAGCAGTACCGCCAATTCATAACCTTCTTGAGGTGTATCCGTTATCAGTGTGGGTAACCAAGATCCGTTCATTGTGACGTCCTCCCATTCAGAGTAATGAACTCAGCATACACAGGAAAACAAGAGGACACCGTAAGTCTGGAAACACAAGTGCAAAGTTTGGTGCCAGGTACGATTTGATTCACAAAGTTTGGTGCCAGGCACGTTTTGATTCACGATTTGATTCACCTTATTGCACCTACTTATTGTGATATGTAATGAATTATGGCTATATAGCAAGTTCTTTCTTTTTATTGCATAATTAACCGGAGGAAGTGTAAGTGCAGTTCTTTTATTAAGAAAACAAACAACAAAGGAGATGGTATGAAAAAGATAGTAGCAATAATTCTAAGTTTCGTTTTGATCCTGACTTTTGCAGCTTGTAGTAACTCCAAAAGCGGTGAGACAAAGCCGACAAAGGATTCTACCACCACAGCAGCACCCAGTTCTCCTGCTACTGAGAAGCCTGAACCAAGTGAGACGACCAAGCCAGCAGAAGAAAAGCCTACAAGCGGAGAGGTCAGTTCTGATGAAGTGGTAATCGTTGATAATGAGCATTGCACCTTCAAGATTGTCGGTATAGATCCGGACAATCTTTGGGGTTATACCTTAAAGGCTTATCTTGAAAATAAAACAGATGACAAAACTCTTATGTTTTCTGTGACCGGTGGCGCTATCAATGGTTTACAGAGTGACCCTTTCTTTGGTCGTGAAGTAGCTGCAGGCAAGAAGTCTAATGAAGAGATCACTTTTTCGAGCTCAACACTGGATGAAGTCGATATAGGCGAGTTCACGGATATTGAACTTTTTGTTCGTGTCTATGACAACGATGACTGGATGGCGGATGACTTAGCCGAAGAAAGCGTACATATCTATCCCAAAGGCGCAGGAGCCGCAACACAATATGTGAGAAAAAGCCAGTCTTCCGACGTAGTGATGATTGACAATGACGATGTTACTGTGATTGTGACCGGATATGATCCGGACGGATTCTGGGGCTACACTGTCAACTTTTACCTGATAAACAAAACCGATCAGAAACTGATGTTTACTACTGATGATGTGTCGGTAAACGGATACATGCTGGATCCATTCTATGCAACAAGCGTTCTCGGAGGGAAAGTTGCTTACAGTTCGCTGGACTGGTCTGATGATGACTTTGATGAAAACGGAATCACAGACGTGGAAGAGATAGAAATGAAATTCCGCATCTACGACTACGATGACTGGATGGCGGATGACTTGGTCAATGAGTTGGTAACGCTGCATCCCTAAAGGCAGTTATAAGAGGCCTCCACAAGCAAGGGGGCCTCTTTTTTTTGAAAAAATTTTCTGTGAAATTCAATTTCCGCCGTGTCGGCAGAATCTAATGCATAATGTTCTTATGTCCGATATAAGCACAAGAAAGGTAAACCTTCTGACATGAGTCGAAGTGAAAAAGTTGAACTGGCGGTTTTGTGCATGCTGCGCAGCGAGGGAAAGATCCTGCTGCAGAAGCGGCTGAAGGAGGGTGATTGGTGTGGGTTCGTCACCTTGCCCGGCGGTCATGTGGAAAGAGATGAGTCCATAGTCGACGCTGTTATCCGCGAAGTCAGAGAAGAATCCGGGCTGACGATCATCGACCCGGAGCTCAGAGGTCTGAAGCAGTTTCCATTGGAGGGAGGAAGATATCTGGTTTTTCTCTTTTATGCTGATAAGTATAAAGGAGTGCTGCAAGACTCGGATGAAGGTCCGGTCATGTGGGTTTCTGAAGCGGAAGTGAAGAATTATGAGATGGCCCCCGACTATGAACAGCTGTTCCGGGTCTTTCTGGACGAAAAGCTGACCGAGTTCCTCTACGTGCCGGATAATGATGAATGGAATGTCGTATTGAAGTAATGACATGATTGCATATTAGTTAATTTTGAGTGTTTTGCGGCAAAACATGTGAGAGCGCTGATATGTAAGCGTTTTAGAACTATTAATTAGAATTTTGAGGTAGTTTAATGAGTATAAAAGAAGAGCTTTTTAGCGAAAGACTGATTCTTCGCCCCTTGAGGAAAGATGATTTTGAAGCTGTCCACGACTGGGCTTCTCTTCCGGATAATGTCCGTTTTATGGACTGGGGTCCGAATAATGAGGAAGATACCCTGGAGTTTGTCTTGTCGGCCAAGGCCGGTTATGACTTTGCAGTCACCCTGAAATCCAATGGTAAGGTAATCGGCAGCTGCGGCATCTACCCTACTAAAAAGGAGACAGCAGAGGTGGGCTGGATTTTGCACCGGGATTATTGGAAGCAAGGTTTTGGCACTGAGCTGGCGCGTGCCCTGGTTGACTACGGCTTCAGAGACTTAAAACTGCACCGGATCACATCAACATGTGATGCTGAAAACTATGGCTCTTATCGGGTGATGGAGAATGCAGGTTTACGCCGGGAAGCAGTCGAGTTGCTTGCACGCTGGAATCGTGTCGACGAAAAATGGGCTGATCAATATAAGTATGCAATTCTGGCTGAAGAATATGAAAAGTTAGCAGACAGCAGTGAGGAAGGAAAGAAATGATGAAGGAAAAAAGAGAATATCTACTTGCATATGGCTTTTCCGGTGAGCTGTTGGCGGCTCTGGCTGCAGTAACCAGGAAGAATAATGTCGGCTTACAGCTTGTCGGAGATGACGGCCTGGACCTCCTGGTCGAGGACCTGCTCCTGGAAGACGGTACAGCCTTTTCGTATGACGTCCCCCTTGACAGCTCATATGAACTTGGGCTGGAGCACTTGTTGTTTGTTAACTTTTCTCAGGACTCTTTGATGAACTTCATCGATAGATTAAAAGCAGACGGCATTTCCGTACCCTATAAGGCAGCACTGACAGAACACAACCGGAAGTGGCTCCTGCGGGATCTGATCGAAGCAAACCGGAAGGAGCACTTATTCGTTCAGCTCTATCATGCCAGCAAGAATGCTCTGAATGTCGCGGTAAAAGTTTATGATGAAAGCAAGGATATCCCTCTGCTGGACGCCATGGGCAAACTCCAGCAGCAAATTGAGGCTGTAGAAAAAGAAGGTGAAATGACTGAAGACCAGGAAGCCGAGCGTTTTGAAAAACTGCGGCTCAACTACAATGAGCTGGCAGCACGTCTCAACACACTCATGAGTGAATAAAACGGTGGCTGAATGAAAGTGGTGCCAGGCACACTTTCATTCACAAAACTATGCCTAATTTATCACCGGATGTGATAATATTTATTAGCAGATAAGATCACAGCTGTCCTATGGGAGGATCTCACTTGTTTAATCTTGATCAGGCTAATATTGAACCTTGTCTCTTGATTGACGAAATGAGTAAAGGCTTTCTACTACTCGGGGCTGAAGGCGCCGACATTCAGGATCCCGAAACTTATGTGATCCGCAAGATGAATCCTTTTTTCAAAAGAATGTTTGATATTCACAATAACTATATAGATAAGCCCATGTCCAGGCTCTCGCCGCTAAGTGACAGTTTGGCCGATGTAATGCGTAATACTATGATCTTTGCTGAATCCGGCACCCATGAGCTTTATCTTGATGAATTTGACCGCTGGTTTTTACTCTCCATATTCCAGCCGGCGGAGCTGAACATTGCTTTGATTTCTGAAGATATAACTGAAAAAAAGAAAATTGAGGAAAAATTGGCGGAGAGTGAAGAAACAATGCGGCTGACTCTCGATGTCGCAGGTGAAGGTCTCTGGCAGTGGCGTGTTGAAGATGAGTTGGTACACCATAACAAACAATGGAACAAAATCATGGGTTATGACATTGGATCGAAGACCCACGCCTTGAGCGACTTTATGAACAGCGTTCACCCGGAAGACCAGGAAGAAGTATACAGATCAACTCAGAGAGTTTTCAGCCATCTGGAGACCTACTCTGGAGAACATCGCGTGATCACCCTAGATGGCAGGACCATTTGGATTGAAGACCGGGGTATCCCTATTGTTTCCTCTGACGGAAAGCTGGAGCGCGTCATTGGCAGTGTGACCGACATCACCCGCTATAAAGAAACACAGGAGCAATTGCATCTCGAAAAAGAGATTCTGCAATCCACTCTCCTCTCCGTTGGTGATGCAATAATTACTACCGACCAATACGGCCTTGTTCGTATGATGAACCCCGCGGCTGAACGCGCACTCGGCTATACACAAGATGAGCTTTATGGCAGAAGCTTCACTGAAACCTACAAGTTCATCGATCCGGTCACAAGAGAACGCTATGTCGAGGATCCTTATGAGGAATTGCACAATAATGAGCAGATCGGCGAAAATATTCAGGCAGAGATCGAGGTCTGCCGCACGGGTAAAGAGATGCATATCTACTTCAATATCACTCCAATCAAACTGCCCGATGGAGAAAAGGTTGGCTACATCATCGTCTTTTCCGACATCAGTCCCGTGATCGAACGGCAGAAGCGCATTGAATACCTGAGTTTTCATGACGAACTGACCGGACTCTATAATCGCCGTTATCTGATGGATTCCATGAACAGACTCGATAGCGACCGCAACCTTCCCTTCACCATAATGGTTTTGGACCTAAACAATTTAAAGGGCGTAAATGACTCCTTTGGACATGCCAGCGGAGACCTGCTGATTCAAAAGACAGCAGAATTTTTGGAAAGCATTTTCCGTCAGAGCGACATCATTGCTCGCACCGGCGGCGATGAATTCTGCGTTCTTTTACCAAGGACTCGTGAAGAAACAGCTAGTGGTATTGTTGACCGCATTAAGAATTTGTCAAAAACTTACGATTCAGGGGCTGATCAAATTTCAGGCTCTGTCGGCTACGCTGTGAAAACCGAATCCGGAGAAGACATCATCGATGTCATGCGCAAGGCAGACGCCAACATGTATAAAGACAAAGAACTCTCCCGTAACTATTAACCTAAAGCACCTCCCCAACATTCTACGACATACATAGTTTGGTGCCTGCCTAGTTTGGTGCCAGGCACGATTTGATGCACGAGTTTGGTGCCATGCCAGGTACGATTTGATGCACGAGTTTGGTGCCAGGCACGTTTCTATGCAGGCACGTTTCTATGCAC